>NZ_JBQLZP010000126.1:0-3034 GCF_052168335.1 Roseicyclus sp.
CCTTCACCCCCGACCCGGCCCTCGCCCTGCCCCCTCCGGGACGCGAGCCGCCCGAGGCGCTGGCACGGGCGGAGGAACGGCTGCCGCGCCCGTGGTGCGGGGGGGACGGGCTCAACATGACCGAGCGCACGATCTGCGCCGAGCCCGTGCTCTCCCGCCTCGACGCGTTGCTCGCGCTGGCCTATGGCGAGGTCCGGGCTGAGGCGGAGGACGAGGTGCAGGCGCGCTGGATCGCCCGCCGCGATGACTGCGGCGCCGACACGCTCTGCATCGCGGGAACCTACGCCCACCGGATCGTCAGCCTCGCCGGGCCCCCGGCCGAACGCGTCGTGCCGCGGGTGCGACCGCCGCGCGGGGCCGCCGTCGGCGTGGACGTGCCACCGGGCCACATGCCGCCGCCGGGCTCCTGCCGGGTCTGGTATCCGGGCCGTCCGCCCGGCCAGCAGCCCCCGCCCGGGGGCTGCGACATCGCCGAGCCCGAAGGGGCCGTGCTGATCGAGAACTAGGCCGCTCCGGCCGCCGCGCGGATGGCGCGGATGTTCTCGCCGTAGACCTCCGGCGCGTCGACGGAGCCGCCCCGGAACACCGCCGACCCGGCCACCAGCACGTCGGCGCCCGCCCGGACGACCAGCGGCGCGGTCTGCGCGTCCACCCCGCCGTCGATCTCGACATGCACGGGCCGGTCGCCGATCATCTCGCGCAGGCGCGCGATCTTGCCCGTCATGTCGATGAACTTCTGCCCGCCGAAGCCGGGGTTCACCGTCATCACGCAGACGAGGTCCGCGAGGTCGAGGAGATGCGCCACCGCCTCGGCCGGCGTGCCGGGGTTGAGCG
Organism: Roseicyclus sp.; assembly: GCF_052168335.1. Lineage (GTDB taxonomy): Bacteria > Pseudomonadota > Alphaproteobacteria > Rhodobacterales > Rhodobacteraceae > Roseibacterium. Next base: position 835 of record NZ_JBQLZP010000126.1, read on the forward strand.
CGACGCCCGCCTTCATGCCCGCGCCCCGGATCGCCTGGAGCGTCCGGTGGATATGCGGCCCGGCCTCGACATGCGCGGTCAGGATGTCGGCGCCGGCCTCGGCATAGGCGTCGATGTAGGGATCGACCGGCGCGATCATCAGGTGGACGTCCATCACCGTCGTCACGTGGCGGCGGAAGGCCTTCACCGCGGGCGGCCCGAAGGTGAGGTTCGGCACGAAATGCCCGTCCATCACGTCGACATGGACCCAGTCCGCGCCCTGGTCCTCGATCGCGCGGATCTCGCGGCCGAAATCGGCGAAGTCGGCCGACAGGATGGAGGGCGCGATCTTGATCGAGCGGTCGAAGGCCATGGTATCCCCCTTGCGGCTTGCGCCGCCTGTTAGCCCGTCGTCCCCGCCCTGTCACGTCCTCTTGCCGCCCATGACGACGCGGCGCAATCTGGCGTCGCGACGCGAAGGAGACGCCATGTCCACGAACTACCTGCTCGCGCTGATCGCGGCGGCGATCGGCGGGGCCTGCATCTCGGCCCAGGCGCCGATCAACGCGCGCCTCGGCGGCCACCTCGGCGGGACGGTGACGGCCGCGACGGTGTCCTTCCTCGTCGGGTTCCTCGTCCTCGCGGCGCTGACGCTCCTGCGCGGCGGGGTGCCCTCGGCGGCGCAGGTCGCCTCCGCGCCCTGGTGGGCCTGGGTCGGCGGCGCGCTCGGCGCGCTCTACGTCTGGTCGGCGGCGTGGTCCGTGGGCACGCTCGGCGTCGTCACGATGGTCGCGGCCCTGGTCTTCGGGCAGCTCGTGGCCGCCCTCGCCTTCGACGCGGTCGGCGCCTTCGGCATGGCGGTGCGCGAGATCGGCTGGACGCGCATCGCGGCGGTCGGCCTCGTCGGCGCGGGCCTCGTCCTGTCGCGGCTCTAGATTTTTGACCGTTTGGTCAAGCTTGCCTTCGCGGCCCCCGCGTGAGAGTTTCCGGGCCGGGACACCTGCAGACGGGACCGTCGCATGAGCCAGCCGCAGACCGCCACCGAGATGCCGCGCACCGAGACCTCCGGACAGCTTCCGCAGGTCCATCTGCCGCGCAATGCGGGGATGCCGCTCGACCTAGACTGGGTCGCGCGGGTGCAGGCCAACACCAGCGCGATCGAGCGCCGCGCGGCGACGCTGCCCGGGCGGCGGACGGTCAAGAAGGAATGGCAGGCCGCCTGGCTTGCGAAGGCGATCACGCTGATCGACCTCACGACGCTCGCGGGCGACGACACCGAGGGGCGGGTCCGCCGCCTCTGCGCCAAGGCGCGGCAGCCGGTGCGCGCCGACATCCTCGAGAAGCTGGGCCTGCCCGCGATCACGACCGGCGCGGTCTGCGTCTACCACGAGATGGTGCCCGCCGCCGTCGAGGCGCTGGAGGGCTCGGACATTCCCGTAGCCGCCGTCTCCACCGGGTTTCCGGCGGGCCTTTCGCCCTATCACCTCCGCGTCCGCGAGATCGGCGAGAGCGTGCGGGCCGGCGCGAAGGAGATCGACATCGTCATCTCCCGCCGCCACGTCCTGACCGGCGACTGGCAGGCGCTCCATGACGAGATGGCCGAGTTTCGCGCGGCCTGCGGCGATGCGCATGTGAAGGCCATCCTCGCCACGGGCGAGCTCGGCACGCTGAGGAACGTCGCGCGCGCCTCGCTCGTCTGCATGATGGCGGGGGCGGACTTCATCAAGACCTCCACCGGCAAGGAGAGCGTCAACGCCACGCTTCCCGTGACGCTGACGATGATCCGCGCCATCCGCGCCTACGAGGCCGCGACGGGCTTCAAGGTCGGCTACAAGCCCGCGGGCGGGATCTCGAAGGCGAAGGACGCGATCGTCTACATGACGATGATGAAGGAGGAGCTGGGCGACCGATGGCTGCAACCGGACCTCTTCCGCTTCGGCGCCTCCTCGCTTCTGGGCGACATCGAGCGGCAGCTCGAGCATCACGTGACCGGCGCCTACTCGGCGAGCTGGCGGCATCCGGTGGCCTGACGCCATGGCCCTCTCGCTCCAGAGCCTCGTCCTCGGCCTCCTCGTCCTCGCGGGGCTGGTCCTCGCCGTGATCTACGACCGCCGCGCCAAGGCGCTGGCCGCGCAGCTGACCGAGGCGCAGCGCATCCGGTTCGAGGCCGAGTTCCGCGACCGCGCGGCGCGCGGCGCCATGCCGACGGACCTCGCGCCCT
>NZ_JBQLZP010000127.1:0-8176 GCF_052168335.1 Roseicyclus sp.
TACTGGCCGAGCACGTAATCGACGAACCACCGCTGGTCGAGCATCTCGAGCGTGCCGTCCGCCCGCATCGACTCGATCGCCGCGTTGAAGGGCTCGACCAGGTCCGAGCCGTTCGGGAAGATGAAGCCGAACTCCTCGGTGCCGAGCGGCTCGCCGATCATCTGGAGCCGGTCGGGGTTCGCCGTGACATAGCCCTGCCCGCCCGCGCTGTCGGCCAGCACCATGTCCACGTCGCCCGCCATCAGCGCCTGGATCGCGGCGGGGATCGTCTCGAAGAGGACGAGGCGCGGGTTGGCCTCGTCGCCGTCGAGCACATCGTAGACGCCCACGTAGAAGGGCGTCGTGCCCGCCTGCGTGCCGATCAGCAGCTCGTCGTTCGCGGCGAAGCTCTCGGCGCTGTCGAAGCGGTCCTCGCCGGCGGCGACCAGCATCCGCATCTGGCTGACCATGTACGGCGCCGAGAAATCCACCAGCTCGTCCCGGTCCTCGCGGATCGTGATGCCGGTCATGCCCATGTCGTACTGGCCCTCGGAGACGGCGGCGATCATCGCGTCCCACGAGATGTTCTCGATCACGGGCGTGATGTTGATGCGCTCGGCGATGATCTGCAGCGCGTCGTATTCCCAGCCGATGGCGTTGCCGGTGCCGGGCTCGATGAACTGGAGCGGCGGATAGGCGTTCTCGGTCACGACGACGACCTCGCGGCCCTGCAGGTCCGGCAGGTCCTGGGCGGCGGCGGAGGGCGGAAGCACCATGGCGGCGAGCGCCAGGGCTGCGGGAAGGCGGAACATGGGTGGACTCCCTGGTGGCGTTTCGTTCGCGCCAGTATGGCGCGGGCGCCGGCGGCGGCAAGTGGGGCCGCTCAGATCGACCCGCAGACCTTGCAGCCGGCGCGCCGCTGCACGCGGATCGCGCGCATCTCGCCGTGCAGCGCATCGTAGATGAGCATACGCCCCTTCAGCCCCGCGCCCGCGCCGGTCACGTGCTTCACCGCCTCGAGCGCCATCATCGAGCCGACGACCCCCGGCAGCGCGCCGATGACGCCCGTTTCGGCACAGGTCGCCGCGAGGCCCGGCGCCGGCGGCTCGGGGAAGACGCAGGCGAGGCAGGGCGCGCCCGAGGCCGGATCGTAGAGCGTCACCTGCCCCTCCCAGGCGCTGATCGCACCGGCGAGAACCGGGCGTCCCGTCGCCACCGCCGCCCGGTTCACCAGCGCGCGGGTGGCGTAGCTGTCCGTCCCGTCGAGGATCAGGTCGTAGTCCGCGAACAGCGTCTCGGCGATGTCCCCGGTCAGCGCGCGGTTGTAGGGCCGGACCTCGACGTGCGGATTGAGCGCGGCGATGGCCGCCTGCGCCGAGAAGACCTTCGGCATGTCGATCCGCGCGTCGGCGTGGATCACCTGCCGCTGGAGGTTCGAGAGCGCGACCGTATCCCCGTCGATCACCCCGATCCGCCCCACCCCCGCCGCCGCGAGGTAGAGGAGCGCGGGCGAGCCGAGGCCCCCCGCCCCCACGACCAGCACCTTCGCCCGCTTCAGCGCGAACTGCCCGCCCCCGCCGATGTCGGGCAGCGTGATGTGGCGGGCGTAGCGCTCGAGCTCCTCGTCGGTGAAGGGGCCCTCATGTTCGCGCGGTTTCGCCTCTTCCCGCGCTGCCTCGACCACTTCCGCCCGGCCGCGCAGCCGCTTCAGCCCGGCCCGGTAGATCAGCACCAGCACCACCCCAGCCCCGAGCAGAAGCCACAGCGCGGGCGAGCCGCCCGTCATCTCGCGCACCGGGTGCCCCTCGGGCAGCGCCACCTGGACCGCCAGCACCACGACGTAGAGCAGGCCCAGCATGTTGAGCCGCGCCGCCACCGGCACCCGCATCAGGTGGCCGATCCCCCAGATCAGGGCGCCGAGGAGCAGGACGAACAGCATCAGCCCACCCCGGTCGAGCCGAAGCCGCCCTCGCCCCGCAGCGTCGCGTCGAGCGCCGATACCGTGACGTAGTCCGCCTGCACCACGGGCGCGATCACCGCCTGCGCGATCCGGTCGCCATGGCCGATCCGGTAGGGCTCGGCCCCGAGGTTGACGAGCAGAACGCCGAGCGGCCCGCGATAGTCGCTGTCGATCGTTCCCGGCGTGTTCGGCAGCGTGATCCCGTGCTTCAGCGCGAGGCCCGAGCGCGGCCGGATCTGCATCTCGTAGCCCGCAGGGATCGCGACGCGAAGGCCCGTGGGCACCACCCGCCGTTCCATCGGCTGCAGGACGAAGCCCGCCGCGCGCTCCGCCTCGGGCAGGTTCGCGCGCAGATCCGCGCCCGCCGCGCCCGCCGTCGCGTAATGCGGCAGCGGCACCTCCGGGTCGGCCCAGTCCTCGCGCAGGACCTCGATCAGAACGGACAACGGCAGCTCCTTCATCTTTCCTGAAATACGCGAATGCCCGGTCAGCCCAGGGCGGCGGCGATCCGGGCGGCGAGCCTCCGCGCGGTCTCGTCCTTCGAAAGCCGCGGCCAGGCCTCGGCGCCCTCGGCGGTGATCAGCGTCACGGCGTTCTCGCTCCCGCCCATGATGCCGGTGCCGGGCGAGACGTCGTTGGCCACGATCCAGTCGCAGCCCTTGCGCGCGCGCTTGGCGGTGGCGTTGGCCTCCACGGCCTCCGTCTCGGCGGCGAAGCCCACGACGAGGCGCGGGCGACCCGCCTCCATCTTCGAGACGCTGGCGAGGATGTCGGGGTTCTCGCCGAAGGCGAGGGTAGGCACCGCCTGCTCCGCCGTCTTCTTGATCTTCTGCCCCGAGGCGTTCTCCACCTTCCAGTCGGCGACGGCGGCGGCGAAGACGGCGGCCTCGGCGGGGAGCGCGGCCTTCACCGCCTCCAGCATCTCGTCGGCCGTCTCGACGCGCACCACGCGCACGCCGCCGGGCGGCGGCACCGTGGCGGGTCCGGTCACGAAGGTGACGCGCGCGCCGAGATCGCGCAGCGCCGCCGCGAGGGCCGTCCCCTGCGCGCCGGATGAGCGGTTGGCGATGTAGCGCACCGGGTCGATCGGTTCGTGCGTCGGCCCCGAGGTCACGAGGACGTGCCGCCCCGCCAGCGGCCCCGCGCCCAGCGCCGCCTCGATGGCCGCGATGATCTGCGGCACCTCCGACATGCGGCCGGGGCCGAACTCGCCGCAGGCCATGGCCCCCGCCTCGGGCCCCACGACCAGCACCCCGTCCCCCGCGAGCGTCGCGAGGTTCCGCCGCGTCGCGGGATGCTCCCACATCCGCACGTTCATCGCGGGCGCGATCAGCACGCGCTTGTCGGTCGCCATGAGCAGCGTCGAGGCGAGGTCGTCGGCGTGGCCCCCCGCCATCTTCGCCATCAGGTTCGCCGTCGCGGGCGCCACCACCACGAGGTCGGCCGCGCGGCTGAGCTGGATATGCCCCATCTCGGCCTCGTCGGTCAGGTCGAAGAGGTCGCGGTAGACCTTCTCGCCCGCCAGCGCCGAGACGGTCAGCGGCGTCACGAACTCCTCCCCCGCCTTGGTCAGGACGGGCACCACGCGCGCCCCGCGCTCCCGCAGGCGGCGGATCAGGTCGAGCGCCTTGTAGGCCGCGATGCCGCCGCCGATGATCAGGAGAATGCGCTTTTCGGCCAGCATGTCGGGGTCCGTCGGATGCACCGGGGCGGAGGTTAGGTCCCGGCCCCCGTGGGGGCAATGCCGAATTGCGGAACGAGCGGGCAGGTCCCGCCCGGCCCCATCTCGGCCTCCATCGCGAAGAGCGCCTCGAGGTCCCCCGACAGCCGCGCCAGCGCCAGCGTGACGCAGACCCGCTCCTCCGCGTAGGTGCCCCAGTCGGCGGCGGGCAGCCGCTGGCCCGCCTGCGCGCGGGCCACCATCTCGGGCGGCGCGGGGCCGAGGGCCACGTAGTCGGCGAACCCCTCGTTCACCCAGCGCGGCATCCGCACGATGCGGAGGGGGCCGACCCGCTCGGCCACCATGAGATGCGTGATCTCGTGGACGAGGTAGTAGACGAGCGTGCGCGGCGGGGGCACCGCGACCCCGTCCCGCACCAGCCGGTCGCGCGGCAGGTTTGCGTGGCGCAGTAAGACGTTGCGCGTCGAGGCGACCGGGTAGGTCAGCCCCGAGGCGCGCGGGCTGCCGCTGAAGAAGAGGCGGACGGGCCAGCCCTCCTCAACCAGCCAGACGTCGACGGGATGCCTGGGCAGCCCGAGGGGCGAGCCCGCGAAGGCCGCCGTCACCGCCTCGGCCAAAGGCACGGCCTCGGGCGGCAGGGGCGCGGCGGCGTGGAAGGTCACGAGGCCCGCACCGGAGGAATGGCCGAAGAAGACGCCCGGCCGTGCAAGAACGGCGAAGAGGCCGACATAGGCCGCGAGCGTCAGGCAGAACCCCGCGAGCGAGACGCGGAAGAGGATGCGGAGGAGCCTGTCGCCGGACATGCGGGCAGGATCGCGCGCCGCGTCCCCGAAGGCCATTCAGCGAAACGCCGCGCAGGGGTCGGGGCGGTCGATCGGCTCGGCCACGGTCCAGAAGTCGAAGGGCACGGGCCCGTCCGGCGCCGCCTCGAACTGGCCGAGCGTCGTGACGGAGACGCCCTCCGCCGCGATGGCGAGGAGCGCGGGCACCCCCTGGTCCCGGCGGGCATGGCCGTTGCCGGTGATGACGACGACCGGCGCGCCGTGCGCCTCGAGCGCGGCGAGGGCCGCCTCCGCCAGCATCGCGTCGCGCAGCCGCTGCGCCTCGACGAAGCCGGGCAGGATGTCCCCGGGCAGCGCGCCGCAATGCGCCTCCTGTTGCTCGGCCTCGCGGGTGGCCTGGTCCTCGGGGTCGAGCGGCCGGTCGAGGCCGAAGCGCGCGGCGTCGGACCCGAAGGCGGCGGCGGCGCCGGCTCCGAAGGCGGCGCGCGCATCCTCCCGCGGGACCTCGGCGCCGTAGAGGGGCAGGTCTTCACCGAAGGCGAGGAGCGGGTAGTACATCGCGAAGTCCGGCCAGCCCGAGGCGTCCCAGTCGAGCGCGGCGCGGAGCGCGCCCGCGTCGGCGGCGAGGTCGGGCGTGACCAGCGCCGCCTCCTCCGGGGTCAGCATCTCGAAGACGAGCGCCGTCGGGGCAAGCGCAGCGATCGCAGCGGCCTGAAAGACATGGTGCGCCGGGTTGTCGTGAACCTCACCGAGGATCACGACATCCGCACCGCGCGAGGCCACGGCGAAGGCTTCGGCGTCGTCCACAGGCTCGGCGTGCAGCGGAGCCGCCCACACCAGCGCTGCGGACACCGCCGCCGCGCCGCACCGGAAGCTTCGGTGAAGAAACCTCAATCCGCGAACGCGATCAGCGTCGGCGGCGCGGTCGGCGCTTCGGCCACGTCGGACTGCGCCCCGCCCGCCGGTGCGACAAGCAGGAGGCTCACCCCGAAGAGCACGGCGATCAGGCCGAGCGGGGCGTGGAGGATCAGATTGCGAGGAATGACCGGACCTCCTTCGACTGCGCCTCGAGCGTCTTGCGCATCTTGGCGAAGGCGGCGGCCTCGAGCTGGCGGACCCGCTCCTTCGAGAGGCCGAGCTCGGTTCCGAGGCTCTCGAGCGTGCGCGGCTCCTCGCGGAGCTTGCGCTCGCGGACGATGAAGCGCTCGCGCTCGTTGAGGGCGCCCATGGCGGTCACGAGCCAGGTGCGCAGCGTCTCGGTGTCGTGCTGATGCTCGACCGCGTCGGCGGCCTGCACGCTGTCGTCCTCGAGCGTGTCGATCCACTCCCGCCCCTCGTCGTCGACCGACTGCGTGGCGTTCAGCGAGTAATCGGACCCCGCGAGGCGCCCCTCCATCATTTCGACGTCATGCAGCGGCACGCCCACCTCGGTCGCGATCATCTGGCGGAGCTGGTGCTTGTCGAGCGACTGGCCGTTGGCCAGCGCCTCGCGCTCGAGCCGGGCCTGGACACGGCGCATGTTGAAGAAGAGCGACTTCTGCGAGGAAGTGGACCCGGTGCGCACCATCGACCAGTTGCGCATCACGTAGTCCTGGATAGAAGCCTTGATCCACCAGACGGCATAGGTGGAGAAGCGCACGCCGCGATCGGGGTCGAACTTGTCGGCGGCCTTCATGAGGCCGAGGCCCGCTTCCTGGATCAGGTCGTTCATCGGCGCGCCGTAGCGCTTGAACTTGGCGGCCATCGAGATGGCGAGGCGCATGTAGGCGGTGACGAGGCGGTGGAGTGCCTCTTCGTCGCGGTGATCGCGCCACGCGTAGGCCAGTTTCAGCTCGGTCTCGGCATCGAGGAGTTCCGCCTTCATCGCGCGACGCGACAGCGAATGTTCTCCACCCATATCAAGTGCCATGTCGCACCCCCGGTTGAATGTCCCTGATGGTATCGCAAGCAGTGTTTATGCGTGTTACGCAGCGAAACGCCGGTCGGTTCACTCTGAGGGAAAGAAAATTGCGGTTGCCTGCCCTCACCCTCGTGATCGGGGGCGCATCCTCCGGAAAATCGGCCTTCGCCGAGCGCCTCGTGATGGCCAGCCGCCTCGCGCGGGTCTACATCGCGACGGCCGAGGCCTTCGACGCCGAGATGGAGGAGAAGATCGCGCTGCACCGCGTGCGGCGCATGGGCGGCGGCTGGCGGACGGTGGAGGCCCCGCGCGACCTCGAGGGCGCGCTGATGCAGGTGGAGACGGGCGAGGTCGTGCTGGTGGACTGCGTGACCTTCTGGCTTACGAACCAGATGCTCGACGCGGCCGATCTGACCGAGGAAACGGACGTGCTGATCGACGTGCTCGACGCGATGGAGCAGCCCGTGGTGATCGTGACCAACGACGTCTCGGGCGGGATCGTGCCCGACAACGCCATGGCCCGCGCCTTCCGCGCCGCGCAGGGGCGGCTGAACCAGCGCCTCGCCGCGGAGGCCGACCTCGTCGTGCTGGTGACGGCGGGGCTGCCGCAGGTGCTGAAGGGCACGCCGCCTCCGCCGGAGGAGGGCGACGACCTCATGGGCGGGCCGTGGTAGCGCGACTCTGGTGGGTGCGGCACGGGCCGACGCACGAACGCGCCTTCACCGGCTGGCGCGACGTGCCGGCCGACCTTTCGGACCACGCGGCGCTGGCGCGCCTCGACGCGCACCTGCCTCGGGGCGCGCTCCTCGTCTCCTCGGACCTCGCGCGGGCGCGGCACACCGCCGACCGGCTGGGCGATGGACGGCGGCGCCTGCCCGACGCGCCCGGCCTGCGGGAATTCGACTTCGGCGCCTGGGACGGGCTGACCTTCGACGTGGTCGCCGCCCGCGACCCGGAAATCTCCCGCGCCTTCTGGGAAAACCCCGGCCCCGTCGCCGCACCGGGCGGCGAATCCTGGGACGGCGTCGCGGCCCGCGTCGCAGCGGAGATCGAGGCCCTCGCCCGCCTGCATCCGGGCGCGGACCTCGTGGCGGTGGCGCATATGGGCGTGATCCTGACGCACCTGCACGCGGGCGGCGGCCTCGACCCGTCCGAGGCGCTCTCGCACCGGATCGAGCCGCTCTCGGTCACGCGGCTCGACCGGGCGGGGGCGGGCTGGCGCATCGTCGGCATCAATCACCTGGCGTGAACGCCCCCATCACGCCTTGCCGATTGACGGAACGCGTGGACCCGTCGCCAATGCCGCCATGACATACCGCCTGCTCATCGGACAGAGATCCTATTCCTCGTGGTCGCTTCGCGGCTGGCTGCCCTTCGCCGCCTTCGGCATCCCCGTGGATGTGTCGGGCGCGAAGCTCTACTCCGACGGCTTTCACGCCGAGGTCGCGGCATTCGGCGGACACCGCTCGGTGCCCGTGGCGCGGACGCCCGCGGGCGGTGTCCTCACCGACAGCATCGCCATCGCCTGGCACCTGGCCGAGGCCTTCCCCGACCGCGGCCTCCTGCCCGAGGACGGCGCGGACCGGGCCGAGGCGCAGAGCCTCATCGCCGAGATGCACGCGGGTTTCGCGCCGCTCCGGAGCAACTGCCCGATGAACCTGCGCACCGGCTGGGCGGGTTTCGTGCCGCCGCCGGACGTTCTGGCCGACCTCGCGCGGATCGAGCGCATCTGGTCCCGCGCGCTCGACCGGTCGGGCGGGCCCTGGCTCTACGGCGAGTTCACGCTGGCCGACGTGTTCTATGCACCCGTCGCGACACGGATCGCGACCTACGGCCTGCCCGTGTCGGAGACCGCCCGCGCTTACGTGGAGCGG
>NZ_JBQLZP010000128.1:0-8650 GCF_052168335.1 Roseicyclus sp.
CCGCCGCGCCCCGCGCCGCGGAGCGCCTGCGCGATCCCGACCGTGCCGCCGCCCGCGTTGTAGATCGCGCGGAGGTCCGGGTGCCGCGCGAGGAGCGCGCGCGTCTCGGCCGCCGCGCGCTCCCGGTCCTCGCCGCTCTCGCGGAGCTGGAGGATCTCGAGGCCGGGGAAGTCCTCGGCCAGCACCTGGCGGAAGCCCATCTCGCGCTCCTGGTGGCCGCGATAGGCGAGCGTGCCCGCGAAGAGCGCGACCTTGCCGCGCGGCGCGGGCCCGAGGAACCGCCCGAGGAGGAGCCCGGCCAGGCGCCCCGCCTGCCCGTTGTCGATGCCGACGTAGCCGAGGCGCGGCGCATCGGGGATGTCGGAGGCGAGCGTCACGACCCGCACCCCCGCCGCATCCAGCCGGCGGAGCGCGTCGCGCATGGCGGGGTGGTTCACCGCGACGACGGCGATCCCCTCGGCCCGCGCGCCCAGCGCAAGGAGCCGCGCGGCCATCGCGCCGCCCTCGAGGCTCTCCACCCGCTCGATCCGGAGCGCGACGCCGTCCCGCCGCGCGGCCTCCTCCGAGAGGGACGCGGCGAGGTCCGCGATGAAGGAATTGGTCCCCGCGGGCAGGAGTGCCGCCAGCCGCACCGGCCGCAGCGCCGCCGCCTCGCCGCCCTGGAGATAGCCGATCTGCCGCGCCGCCCCCAGCACCCGCGCCCGCATCCGCGACGACACGCCGGGCCGGTCGTGGAGCACGCGGTCCACCGTCGCGAGCGACACGCCCGCTTCGCGCGCGACATCTGCAAGGGTCGGGTGCATCGGCGCTCCATTCTGAGGTGATCTGAGGTAATCCGGCGCACGAACACTCGTCAAGCGCGCCTTTATCCGCAGTCTACACCTCAGAACACCTCACTATTGCCGGTTGACTTGCCCCCGCGACTCGGCGCGACATGGGACACGCGAGGCGCAGGATGGGGAGGGTCGCTGGGCACATGACGCTGGCGGAAACGACGCGCGGACGGCGCGACTACAGCCTGACGGGACCGGAGGCGCAGGCCGCCATCGCGCGGGGCCTCGCCTCGGCCGAGTGGTATCATTCCGACATCCCGCGCAAGGTGATGAAGGAACTGATGCAGCGCACCGACGGCCCCGCGACGCGGGACACGGCGATCTGGATCGGCGTCATGGTCCTTTCGGCGGCGGGCGGCATCGCCACCTGGGGGACGTGGTGGACATTGCCCTTCTGGCTCGTCTACGGCGTTCTCTACGGCTCGGCCTGCGACTCGCGCTGGCACGAATGCGGCCACGGCACCGCCTTCCGCACCTCGTGGAAGAACGACGCGGTCTACCTGCTGGCGAGCTTCATGGTGCTGCGGAACCCGACGAGCTGGCGGTGGAGCCACGCGCGCCACCACACCGACACGATCATCGTCGGACGCGACCCCGAGATCACGGTGATGCGCCCGCCGAACGTGCCGCGCAAGATCCTCTACTTCATCGGCATTCCGGACGTGTTCCAGCACTTCTGGATCCTGATGCGCAACGCCGCCGGCACCTTCGGCCCGGACGAGCGCGACTACATCCCCGAGAGCGAGCTGCCCAAGGCGGTCTTCTGGGCGCGGCTCTTCGTGGCGGTGCATGTCGCCGCCGTCGCGGTCGCGCTGGCCACCTGGTCGCTCCTGCCGCTCATGCTGATCGGGGGCCCGCGCATCTACGGGACGTGGCACATGGTGCTGACGGGCCTCCTCCAGCACGGGGGGCTGGCCGAGGACGTGCTCGACCACCGGCTGAACTCGCGCACGGTCCTGATGAACCCCGTCAGCCGCTTCATCTACTGGAACATGAACTACCACGTCGAACACCACATGTTCCCGATGGTGCCCTACCACGCGCTGCCGCGCCTCCACGCGCTGATCCGCGACGACCTGCCGCCCGCCAACACCTCCATCCTCGACGGCTACCGCGAGATGGTGCCCGCCCTGATCCGGCAGGAGCGCGAGCCGGGCTACTACATCCGCAAGGAGCTGCCGCCGACCGCGCGGCCCTACCGGGCGGAGTTCCACGCGCTGGACACCGAACCGCACTGAGGGGGGGCGAGAATGAGCGAATGGGTAGACGTCTGCGCCCTCGACGAGATCGAGGAGGAGGACGTGGTCCGCTTCGACCACGGCGGGCGGACCTTCGCGGTCTACCGCGACCTGGAGGACGGCGTCTGGTGCACCGACGGGCTCTGCACGCACGAGCAGGTGCATCTCGCGGACGGGCTGGTGATGGACGACACGATCGAGTGCCCCAAGCACAACGGGCGCTTCAACTACAAGACGGGCGCGCCGCTCAGGAGCCCCGTCTGCGTCGCGCTCGCCACCTACCCCGCCCGCGTCGAGGGCGGGCGCGTGCAGGTGCAGGTATGAGGCCGAGGCCCACCGTCGCCGACCTCCGCGCCTGGAAGGGCAAGCGCCAGCTCACCATGCTGCGCTACTTCACGCTCGACGAGGCCGCGGCGGCGGAGGCGGCCGGCATCGACATCGCCAGCGTCCCGCCCGAGCTCGTCGGCCACCCCCGCTACCGCGAGGTCGCGCCCTCGGTCTTCTCGATGACCGGCAAGGCGCACCCGGAGGCGGGGACGCCGGACGACTACCTCCGCTTCTGCGGGCAGATGCTCGAGGCGGGGGCCGACGCGCTCTATTGCTCGGGCTCCATGAAGACGGTCGAGATGCTGGCGCGCGAATGGGTGCCGGTCGTGGGCCACGTCGGTCTCGTGCCGGCGCGGGCCACCTTCACCGGCGGCTTCCGCGCCGTGGGCCGCGACGCCGAGACCGCCATCGGCCTCTACGAGGACTGCCGCGCCTACCAGGAGGCGGGCGCCATCGCCGTCGAGATCGAGGTGGTCCCGGCGCGCGTCGCCACCGAGATCGCGAAGCGGCTCGACATCCTGCTCTGGTCCATGGGCGCGGGCGCGGGCTGCGACGCGCAGTATCTCTTCGCCGAGGACATCCTGGGCGAGGGCCGGACGCGCCTGCCCCGCCACGCCAGGGCCTACCGCGATTTCGCCGCCGAATACGCCCGCCTCCAGCGCGAGCGCGTCGCCGCCTTCTCCGAGTTCCGCGCGGACGTGGAGAGCGGCGCCTTCCCCGAGGAGGGCCACCTCGTCGGCATCGCAGAGGCGGAGTTCGAGAAGTTCCTCGACGGGATCGGCGGATGAGGGCGGGCCTCGACGGAATGGTGGTGCTGGTGACGGGCGCCGCCCGCGGCATCGGCGCGGCCATCGCGCGCGAGGCGGCGGGCGCGGGGGCGGAGGCGCTGGTCCTCGTCGACCGCGACCCGGTCGACCTCGACCTCCCCTGCCCCGTCGAGGCCGTGACCCTCGACCTCGCCGAGCCGGATGCGCCCGACCGCGCCATCGCGGCCGCCCGCGCCCGTTTCGGGCGGATCGACGGGCTCGTGAACGCGGCGGGCCTCACCAGCCGGGGCGGCTTTGGGGACGTGGACGTGGCCTTCTGGAACCGCATGTTCTCGGTCAATGCCCGCGCGCCCTTCTTTCTCATGGGCGGGGCCATCGCGGACATGCGGGCGCGCGGCGCGGCGGGCTCCATCGTCAACATCCAGTCGATGAACGCCCATTGCGGGGCGCCCGACCTCGCGGTCTATTCCGCCTCCAAGGGCGCGCTCCAGACGCTGACGAAGAACGCGGCCAATGCCTGCATGGCCGACCGCATCCGGGTGAACGGCATCAACCTCGGCTGGGTCGATACCGAGACCGAGCGCCACCTCCACGCCGTCACGCTCGGCCGCGGCGAGGGCTGGCTCGACGCGCAGGCGGCGGCGCAGCCGCTCGGGCGGCTGGTCGGCGCGGAGGACTGCGCGCGGCAGGCGGTCTGGCTCCTCTCGCCCGCCTCGGCGCCGATGACGGGCGTGAACCTCGACCTCGAGCAGAAGGTCACGGGGGCGCCATGAGCGCCCGGTCACGCCCTCGGCGGCGCGGTGCTGTCGCGCACGACGAGTTCGACCTCGACCATGTCGCCCGAAACCTCCGCCCCCGCCCCGTCCGGCCGGAGCCGCCGGCGCAGCGCCAGCGCCGCCTCGCGCCCGAGGCGGTGGCGGTCCTGCCGGATGGTCGTCAGCGCGGGCACGTAGTAGTCCGACATGTCGATGTCGTCGAAGCCGACGACCGAGATGTCCTCCGGCACGCGGACACCGCCCTTGGCGAGGCCCGCGATCAGGCCGAAGGCGACCATGTCTGCGGCGCAGAAGACCGCCGTGGGCCGGTCCGCCATGCCGAGGATCAGCTTCGCCGCCTCCGCCCCGCATTCGAGCGAGAAGTCGCCCCGGATGATCCACGCGTCCCGCGCGGGCAGGCCGAGGCGCGCGCGCTCCTCGAGCATTCCCTGCCGCCGCGCGCCGGTCAGGACGTTGCCCTCCGGCCCCGTGACATGCGCGATCTTCCGGTGGCCGAGCGCGTGCAGGTGCCGCACGGCGAGGCGCGCGCCCTCGGCGTTGTCCGAGCGGATCACGGGGAAGTCCATGCCCTCCACCCACTCGCACAGAAGGACGATCCGGCCGCCCGCGCCCATCTCGACGCAGGTGGCGAGTTCCGCCCGGTCGAGGTTCCCGTCGAGCGAGATCACCCCGTCGATCCGCCCGTCGAGGAAGTAGCCGGCGAGCTCCCCGGGCAGGAGCGGACGGCTCTCGGTATCGGCGATCAGCACGGCGTAATCGCTGTCGGCGAACCCGTCCGAGATGCCGGCGAGGATGCGGGAATAGAACGGCTTGCCGAGGTTCGGGACGAGGACCAGAACCGCCCCCGCCCGCTGCATGCGCAGGTTCCGCGCCGCCTGGTTCACGCGGTAGCCGGTGGTGCGGATCGCGTCGAGCACCGCCGCCCGCGTCCGCTCGGTCAGGAGGTCGGGGTTCGAGAGCGCGCGGCTGACCGTCGCGGTCGACACGCCCGCCGCCCGCGCCACGTCCTGGATCGTGGCGGAGCGCGCGAGCGTCGGTTTCCCTTGCCTGCCGTTCATTCCGGGGTTGACTCGACTCGTTCCATGCTTCGAGTATGTAATCGATTTCATGGTGTGGGAAGAACCTTGTCCGGCCATGAAAACGATTACAGGCGCGGAGAACGCGCGAAGGGAGGATTTCGAGGTGACACCGCCCAGCCCAGTCCGGGAGGCCCGCTGATGCCCGCCGCGTCGTTCGACTTCGACGGCGCCACGATCGTGGTGATCGGCGCGAGCCGGGGCGGCATCGGCGCCGCCATCGCGCGCGGCTTCGGCGACGCGGGGGCGGAGGTCCACATCACCGGCGCCGAGCCCGAGCCCATGCCCGAGGACGCCGCGCGCTTCGCCTACACGCAGCTCGACGTGACCGATACCGAGGCCGTGCGCGCCTATGCGGCGGGCTTCGCATCGGTCGACGTCCTCGTGAACTGCGCCGCGATCACCCGCCGGGGCGAGGAGATGGCGCCCGACTTCTTCTCCCGCGTCATCGACGTGAACCTGACCGGCTCCTTCCGCTGCGCGGAGGCCCTGCACCCCGCGCTCAAGGCCGCGCGCGGCAGCGTCATCAACATCGCCTCGATGTATGCCCGCTTCGGCAGCCCCCGGAACCCGGCCTACGGCGCGTCCAAGGCGGCGGTCGAGCAGCTCACCAAGTCCCTCGCCATCGCCTGGGCGCCGGACGGCATCCGCGTGAACGCGGTCGCGCCCGGCTTCATCGTGACCGAGCAGTCGGCCCGCGCGCGCCAGGACCCCGCCTTCGTCGCGGCGATCGAGGCGCGCACGCCCGCCGGCCGCTGGGGCCAGCCCGGCGACATCGCGGGTGCCGCCCTGTTTCTCGCCTCGCCCGCCGCCGCCTTCATGACGGGCACCTGCCTGCCCGTGGACGGAGGCTACTCGGTTGTCTGAACGGGAGGGATCATGAGCGACTTCGCGAAGATCGGCGCCGCCGTCATCGGCACGGGCTTCATCGGCTCGGTGCATCTCCAGATGCTGCGCCGCCTCGGCGTGGACGTGCGCGGCGTCCTCGGCTCCTCGCCCGAGCGGGGGGCGCAGGCGGCGGCGTCGCTCGGCGTCGCGCAGGCCTATGCCGGCCTCGACGACCTGCTCGCGGACGAGCGCGTGGACGTCGTCCACGTCACCTCGCCGAACCACGCGCATTACCCGCAGGTGAAGGCGATCCTCGGCGCGGGCAAGCATGTCGTCTGCGAGAAGCCGCTCGCCATGACCTCCGCGCAGTCGGCCGAGATGGTCGAGATCGCGCGGGCCTCGGGCAAGGTCGCCGCGGTCTGCTACAACATCCGCTTCTATCCGCTGAACCAGCAGGCGCACGGGATGGTGCGGGCGGGGGACCTCGGCGAGATCCGCTTCGTGACCGGCCACTACCACCAGGACTGGCTCGCCAGGCCCACCGACTGGAACTGGCGGCTCCGCTCCGAGATGGGCGGCGCGCTGCGCTCGGTCGGCGACATCGGCACGCACTGGGTGGACCTCACGTCCTTCGTCACCGGCCTGAAGGCCGAGGCGGTGATGGCCGAGCTCGCCACCTTCATCCCCGAGCGGCAGAGGCCCAAGGGCCCCGTCGCCACCTTCTCCTCCGGCGCGGGCGAGACCGAGACGGTCGCCATCGACACCGACGACGCGGCGATGATCGTGATCCGCTACGAGGGCGGCGCGCGCGGCGTGATGAGCACGAGCCAGATCAACACCGGCCGCAAGAACTCGCTCCAGTGGGACGTGGCGGGCTCGAAGGCCAGCGCCGCCTGGGACAGCGAGACGCCCGACCACCTCTTCATCGGCCACCGTGACCGGGCGAACGAGACATTGATGCGGGACTTCACGCTGATGAACCCGACCGGCACCGCAGCCGCCACGCTGCCGCCGGGCCATGTCGAGGGCTTCGGCGACAGCTTCCACGCCTTCTTCCGCGCGGTCTATCGCGACGTGGCGGCCGGCGGTCGGCAGGAGGGTTCGACCTGGGCCACGTTCGAGGACGGGCACTACGAGATGCGCTTCTGCGACGCGGTGCTGAAATCCGCGAAGGAAGGCCGCTGGGTGCGGCTCGACGAGATCTGAGGGAGGAGAAACGATGCACCTGGGCCTCTTGACCGCCCCCTTCGAGGACACGCCGCTCCTCGAGGTCGCCGACTGGGCGGGCGCGAACGGCTTCTCGGCCTTCGAGGTCGCCTGCTGGCCGGCCTCGGGCGGCGAGAAGCGGCGCTACGCGGGCACGTCCCATATCGACGTGGACGGGCTGACGAAGACGCAGGGCGAGGAGATCACCGGCGCCCTCGCCGAGCGCGGCATCTCCATCTCGGGCCTCGGCTACTACCCCAATCCGTTGCACGCCGACGCGGCCCACCGCGAGGAGGTCATCGGCCACCTGAAGAAGGTCATCACCGGCGCGGCCACGATGGGCGTCGGCGTCGTCAACACCTTCGTCGGCGGCGACCGGAGGCTGAACCTCGACGAGAACTGGGCCCGCGCGCGCGAGATCTTCGCACCGATCGTGAAGCACGCGCAGGACCGGGGCGTCCTTCTGTGCTTCGAGAACTGCCCGATGGTCTTCAGCCATGACGAGTGGCCGGGCGGGCACAACATCGCCTATTCGCCCAAGATCTGGCGGCGCATCTTCGAGGAATGGGGCGACGCGGTGGGGATGAACTTCGACCCCTCGCACCTCGTCTGGCAATTCATCGATCAGACGCGCTTCATCAAGGAATTCGGCCCCCGCTTCGGCCACGTCCACGCCAAGGACGTCATGATCGACCGCGACGGGCTCTACGAGAACGGCACCATGTCCGTCGGCATGGGCTGGCAGGTGCCGCGCCTCTGCGGCCTCGGCGACGTGGACTGGAGCGACTTCTTCTCGGCGCTCTACCGCGCGGGCTACGACGGGGCCGTCATCATCGAGCACGAGGACCGCCTGTTCGAAGGCACCGACGAGAAGATCAAGCGCGGCTTCTGCCTCGCCCGCGACGTGCTGAGCCCGTTCATCAAGTGAGCGGCCGCCCGGCACACCGGAGCAGACCCAAAAGGGGCACCAAGACCCCGAACACCGACTGAACCCGAACCCCCAAGGGAGGACCAGAAATGACCAGAAGACTGATGATGGGCGCCGCAGCGGCCGCGCTCTCCGTCGCGATGGCGCCCGCCGCCTTCGCGCAGGACGGCGGCTACGTGATCGGCGTCTCCAACACCGTGCAGGGCAACGGCTGGCGCGAGGAGATGATCTGCGCAATGCGCGCCCAGGCGCTGGTGGAGCCCGACGTCTCGGGCCTGATCGTGGCGCACCGCAACACCGACAGCGCGGGCCAGCTCGAGGACATCAACAACCTCATCGAGGCGGGCGTCGACGCGATCGTGCTCAACCCCTCGAACCCCGACGCGCTGAACTCGGCGCTCGAGGCCGCGATGGCGGCGGGCATCGTCGTCGTGGCGGTGGACGCGGGCGTGACGGCGGAGGGCGCCTACATCCTCTCCAACAACCAGGAGGAATACGCCTATCTCGGCGCGCGCTGGCTGTTCGAGCAGCTCGGCGGCGAGGGTGACGTGGTCTACATGCGCGGCATCGCCGGCGTCTCGGCCGACACCGACCGCGACAACGGCTTCCGCCGGGCGCTGGCCGAGTATCCGGGCATCGAGGTTGTCCACGAGGTCTTCACCGGCTGGCAG
>NZ_JBQLZP010000129.1:0-3424 GCF_052168335.1 Roseicyclus sp.
TCGATCTCGGCCGTCACGCCCGAGCAGGTCGACCGCGCCCGCGCGGCGCATCCCTCGGCCTTCATGACGCCCGGACGTCTCCTCCGGCGCTGGGGCTGGCTCGTGGCGGCGGTGGCCTACATGGGCTTCTCGGTCTGGTTCTTCGAGTTCGGCAAGCTCCTCGACGCCTCGGAGCGTGCGCTGGCGCTCCTGCGGGCCTTCGTCGTCTGGGAGGACATGGAGACCTGGCAGTATGCCAACATCTACCGCGCCATCGCGCAGACGCTGGCCATGGCCTTCCTCGGCACGCTTCTGGGCACCATCGGCTCGCTCTTCCTGGGCTTCCTGGCCGCGCGGAACGTCATGCCCTTCGCCATCGTGCGGCAGGCGGTGCGGCGGCTTCTCGACGTGCTCAGGGGCATCGACCAGCTCATCTGGGGCCTCGTCTTCGTCCGGGCCGTGGGCCTCGGGCCGCTGGCCGGCGTGCTCGCGATCTTCGTCTCGGACCTCGGCACGCTGTCCAAGCTCTACTCGGAGGCCATCGAGAACATCGACCGCAAGCAGGTGGAGGGCGTGCGCGCCACCGGGGCGGGGCCGCTCGGCGTGATCCGCTACGGCTACATCCCGCAGGTGCTGCCGGTGTTCATCTCGCAGTCGCTGTACTTCTGGGAGAGCAACACCCGCTCGGCCACGATCCTCGGGATTGTCGGCGCGGGCGGCATCGGCATGATCCTGATCGAGCGTTTCCGCGCCTCGCTCTACGACCAGGTGGCCTTCGTGGTGCTGAACGTGCTGGTCATCATCTTCGCGATCGACTGGCTCTCCAAACGCATCCGCCTCTGGGCCATCGGCACCAAGAGCGAGTGAGCCGCACATCCTGACGCCTGACGGCCCCGTCCTGCGCGGCGGGGCCGTTGCCTTTTTTGGGCCGCCCTCAGGCCTCCCGGCTGAGCGGCGGGTGCGCGCGATCGGGAAGCGCGGCTTCAGGGCCGGGCGCCGTGGGCGGCAGGCCGAGGCGGCCGATCACGTCGCGGGCATGGGCCGCACCGCCGTCCGCCATCAGGACCTCCGCCATCAGCGCCCTGAGGCCGGTCGCCCCCGGCGTCCGCTCGATCCCGCGCACGAGAATGGCCCGCGCCGCGGCCATGTCGCCCAAGTGGAGCGCGATGCGGGCGCGCGCGGCCTCGAGGGCAGCGGGCTCCAGCCCCTCGGAGACGGCGCGCGCCACGAGGTCGCGCGCGCAGGCCACCCGCCCGTCCGCGAGCCGCGCCGAGATCAGCACCTCGAACGAGGCCGATGTGAGCGCCGCCTCGGCGAGACGGTCGGCCGTCTCCTGTGCCGTGGCGATGTCGCGCAGCGCGAGTTGCATCACGAGCAGGAGGCGCAGCAGGTCACGATCCCCGGGCGTCCGGTCGAGCCCGGCCCGCGACAGTTGCGCCGCGAGCCGCAGGTCGCCTTCCGAAAAGGCCGCGGCCGCACCACGCCATTCGACGTATCTCGCCGTTGCTTCACCGCTCATGTCGACCCCTCGGCATACGCGCTTTGCACCCTTCGGCGGGCTCCCGGCGGCCACGGGGAGACCGCCGCCGGAGAGGCGGAGCGGAGTCTCGTGCGGTCGCGATGCGGGCTGTCCCCCGGGGACGATGCTTCCCCAACTGCGGTTAAAACTTGGTTAATCCGCTGGGTCTCCGGTAACGTGCCGGCAACATGCCGTGGCGCTGCCACGGAGCGGGGTTTTGTCCGCGCCCGGAGGTTTCCCGCCGTTGCGTCGATGGCCGAGTTATTGCAACAATCCCGCCCGAGAATTTCCCCACCGGTGCGTCAGAACGGCAGCCTCCGGCCTACTTTTTTCCGATGGAGTGCTTCGTGTCGAAATCCACGTTCGTTGCCGGCACCGCAATTGTCGCGCTGTCGCTTCTCGCCTCGCCGTCGCTGGCCGAGGCCGAGGGAATCGCCCCTCCCGACGAAGCGACGCTGGAGGCCCGGCTCGAGGTGTTCCGCTCCTCCGTCCCGGGGTCGATCTGGGCGCTCCAGCCCTGGCTCGGCCGGCAGGAGGCGACGGCGGCGGACGGCACCACCTACCGGCTGACCTCGCTGAACCCGCACGTCAATTCCTGGTTCGTGCTGGAGGTCGTCGCGCCCGGCGGCGCGGTCACGTCCTATCACCTCGAGAACGCCGACCCCGGGGTCTGGCAGGTCTCGCTGAGCGATGACGGCGGCGCGCCCGCGATCCGGCTCGAGGACGACCTCGGCGACGTGGTGCTCTGCGCGCCCTGGACGGGCGATCTGGCGGAGGCGCGGGCGACGGGCCTGCCCTACGCGCCGCTCTGCGACTGGGGCCTGTTCCTGCGCAACCCCGTGGACGGAAACCGCACCACGCGCGAGGCGGTGTCGGACTTCCTGCGCGAGAACGTCATCTTCGGCGATTCCATCGTGAACCTCATCAAGGGCGCCTTCTACGAGGACGCCTTCATGGTCTCCTCCGAGGAGGTCGACGGGGTCGAGGAGGCGAGCGGGGTCGAGCTACTGGGCACCGCGCGCCTCGACCGGACGCCGGTGATGCGGCCCTTCATGGGCTTCGACCTCGTGGGCGCCGAGGCCGGGATGCAGGCCGGCGCCTGGTACGAGGTGGACGGCGCGCCCGGCATCTATGCCAGCGTCATGCAGCCCGGCATGATCGCCGCGTCGGTCTTCGACGTGCCCGGTGCCAACTGGCTCGACGGGGTCGAGAACGGCGCCGACGTCTACCTCGTCGCCTTCGACATGTCGCGCTTCGAGATCGGCTACGAGCTTGGCACCGACCACCCCGACCTCGGCTGGTCCTCGCGGCCCGCGCAACGGCACAACGGCGCGGGGCCCGACGGCTTCTCCCGCCCCGATCCGCTGGTCCTGACGGGCACGCTCTCGCCCGCGCTGGTCGAGGACGTGGCCGCGATCTTCACCGGCGGGTTCAAGCGCGACCACGGCGCCTGGCGCTTCGGCGACTACGCGGGGTTCAACTACGGCAACCATTACGGCTTCGTGCAGAACGGCGTGATGCTCTCGCGGCTCTGGCCGAACCTCGCCACGCTCTACGTCACCACCGACGGCGAGGTGCGGATGGAGAGCTGGTCGGACGCGCACATGGACCTCTTTCCGGAGGTCGTCATGGCGCGGCAGAACGGCGTGCCGCTGATCGAGAACGGCGTGCCGGGCGACCGCGTGACCTCGTGGGGCGGCGGCAACTGGTCGGGCTCGGCGGAGGCGAACCTCAGGACGCTGCGCGCGGGCGCCTGCATGCGCACGGTCGAGGACCGCCAGTTCCTGATCTACGCCTATTTCTCCAGCGCGACGCCCTCGGGCATGGCGCGGACCTTCCAGGCCTACCAGTGCGACTATGCCATGCTCCTCGACATGAACAGCCAGGAGCTGACCTACATGGCGCTCTACCTGCACGAGGGCGAGG
>NZ_JBQLZP010000130.1:0-1211 GCF_052168335.1 Roseicyclus sp.
CGGGGCTGACGGGCGGGCTCGACCGCAAGGGGGCGTGGGACAGCCTTCGCGGCGCCGTCGTCACCACCTGCATGATCGCCTTCATCCTCGCGGGCGCGGCCTTCCTCACCGGGGCGATGGGGTATACCGGCATCCCGCGCAGCCTCGCCGCCTGGATCGGAGAGCAGGGGCTGAACCCCTACGCGCTTCTGGCGGCACTCCTCCTCTTCTTCATCGTGCTGGGCTTCTTCCTCGACGGCATCTCCATCGTCGTGCTGACCGTCTCGGTGATCCTGCCGATGGTGCTCGCCGCCGGGATCGACCCGATCTGGTTCGGCGTCTTCCTCGTCCTCGTGGTGGAGATGAGCCAGATCACCCCGCCCGTGGGCTTCAACCTCTTCGTGCTCCAGTCGATCACGGGGCGCGACATCTTCACCGTGGCGCGCTACGCGCTGCCCTTCTTCCTCCTCCTCGTGCTCGCCACCGTGATCATCACGATCTTCCCCGAGATCGCGCTCTGGCTGCCCTCGACCATGTCCAACCGATGACCGAAGAGACCCGCGCCACCCACGACGTCGGACCCGTCGTCTCCTCCGCCCACCTGGCCGACAGCGCGCTGCCCGCGCTCTCGGAGGTGGAGTTCGCCGTGACCATGATGAACCACGCCTTCCAGCGCTGGGTCGTGCGCTGCATGACGGCGGCGGGCGGGCCGGCCATGTCGCCGCTCGAGGTGCTGATCCTCCACCTCGTCCACCACCGGGGGCGGGCCAAGACGCTGGCCGATGTCTGCATGATCCTCAACATCGAGGATACGCACCTCGCCAACTACGCGATCCGCAAGCTGACGCAGGCGGGCCTGGTCGAGCCGGGGCGGAAGGGCAAGGAAAAGACCGTGCAGATCACGGCGGAGGGCGCACGGCTCTGCGCCCGCTACAAGGAGGTGCGCGAGGCGCTGCTGGTGCGCACCGCCCGCCAGCTCGGCCACGATCCCGAGGACATCAGCCGGGTCGCGGCGCTCCTGCGCGCGCTGTCGGGCAGCTACGACCAGGCGGCGCGCGCGGCCGCGGCGCTCTGATGTTCCCGCTCGCCGCCGTCATCGCGGCGAAGGGGCGCTGGTCGCTCATCGCGGGGCTCGTCGTCGGCCTCGGCTCGCCCGCGGCGGCGGAGGCGGTGCGCCCCTTCGTCGGCGTCCTCGTCGTCGCGGTCCTGTTCCTCGCCTTCCTGCGGATCGG
>NZ_JBQLZP010000131.1:0-1442 GCF_052168335.1 Roseicyclus sp.
AGCCGATCCGTCGCGCCGTCTCCCCTCACTTGCCGCCGCCGCCGAGCATCTGCGCGATGCCGTAGACCGAGGGGCCGATCAGGATGATGAGGAGCGGCGGCACGCAGAACATCATGGTCCCGAGCGTCAGCTTCGTGGGCAGCTTGTTGGCCTTCTCCTCGGCGCGCATCACGCGCTTGTCGCGCATCTCCTCGGCGTAGACGCGCAGCGACTCCGCGATCGAGGTGCCGAAGGTCGCCGACTGGATCAGCGTCGTGACGAAGCTGTTGATGTCCTGCACGTCCACCCGCTCGCCCATGTCGCGGAGCACGCGGGACTTCTCCTTGCCGGCCTTCATCTCGTAGGCGACGATCTGGAATTCCTCGGCGAGCGAGGGATAGGAGGTCTCGATCTCCTTGGAGACGCGGTTGATCGCCTGGTCCAGCGACTGGCCTGCCTCGACGCAGACGAGCATCAGGTCGAGCGCGTCCGGGAAGCCCTGGATGATCTGCTCCTGCCGCACCTGGAGGCGGCGCTGCACCCAGTATTTCGGCGCGTAGTAGCCGATGCAGCCGGGCAGGAGCACGGTGATGATCGAGGCCTGCGCCGACCCGCCGCCCGCGATCAGCAGGTAGAGCGTGCCGATCACGAGGCCGCCGATCCCGCCCACGAGCTGCAGGAAGTGGAACATCTGCACCGCGCCCTTCGAGCGGTAGCCCGCGCGGATCATCGTCAGTTGGGATGCCGAAAGCTCGTCGACGTTCTGCGGCTGGAGATACTGCGAGAAGCGGTCGAGGCGCTGGTCCTTGCCGCCGACGCGCAGGCCGCGCGCCTTGCCGCCCTTCGACTGGGCTTCCCCTTCCTCCGACGACTTGAGCCGGCTGAACGGGTCCTTGTTGGGCTTGAGCACCGCCGGCAGCACCAGGATGATGAGCAGCACGCCCAGGAGGCCCACGACGATCATCGGGCCGAGGTCGCCGAACTGTTGCGTGAGCCAGTCGTTGCCGAGGGCCACGTATTCGCGGATCATTTCCATGTCGGTCGCCTGCCTCGCTCAAACCTTGATGTTCACCATCATGCGCATGAACAGCATGTTCACCGCGAGCATGACGGCCACGACCGCGCAGGCCGGGATGAAGACGGGAGTGTTGATGACTTCGGAGTAGTAGTCGGGCTTGGCCACGTTGATGCCGACGAGACAGATGATCGGGAAGAACGACAGGAACGTGCCCGAGAACTTCGCTTCCGAGGTGATCGCCTTGACCTTCCGGAACAGCTTGAAGCGCGCCCGGATCACGTTGGCGAGGCCCTGGAGGATCTCGGCGAGGTTCCCGCCCGAAGTCTGCTGGATGCCCACGGCCACCGCGAGGAAGCGGAGGTCCTGGATGTCGAGGCGCTCGGCCATGGCGCGGATCGACTCCGACACGTCGCGGCCATAGGCGGCCTCGTCGGCGATGATGCCG
>NZ_JBQLZP010000132.1:0-7635 GCF_052168335.1 Roseicyclus sp.
CCTCTCCATCGCGGCCTGGGACTTCGTCACGGGCCTTCTCGCCGCCAACCCTGTCCTCGGCTGGATCGCCACGGGGCTGATCGCGGCGGTGCTGCTCACGCTCCTCCTCATCTCGTTCCGCGAACTGGCGGCTTTCGCGCGGCTCGGGCGGCTCGACACGCTCCACCGCGAGGCCGAGGCGGCGCTGTCCTCCGACGATCTCGCCGCCGCGCGCCGCGTGACCGACCGGCTTTCGGAGCTCTATGCCGGACGCCCCGAGCTGCGCCTCGGCCGCGAGGAACTGGCCCGCCACCGCGACGAGAGCTTCCACGCCGGGGGCCTGACCGCGCTGGCCGAGGCGCGGCTTCTCGCCCCCCTCGACGCCGCCGCCGCGCGCGAGGTCGAGGCCGCCGCGCGGCAGGTGGCGACGATCACCGCGCTCGTGCCCCTCGCCTTCGCCGACGTGATCGGCGCGCTGACCGCGAACCTGCGCATGATCCGCCGCATCGCCGAGATCTACGGCGGGCGGTCCGGCACGCTCGGCGCCTGGCGCCTCACGCGGGCGGTGATGACCCATCTCGTGGCGACGGGGGCCGTCGCGGTGGGCGACGACCTCATCTCCTCGGTCGCCGGCGGCTCGGTCCTGTCGCGCGTCTCCCGCCGCTTCGGCGAGGGCGTGGTGAACGGCGCGCTCACCGCCCGCGTCGGCGTCGCCGCGATGGAGGTCTGCCGCCCGCTGCCCTTCGGCAAGGGGCGGAGGCCCAGCGTCACCACGCTGGTGCGCCGCGCGCTGACCGGCCTCTTCGGAAAGAAGGTCGATGAGGCCTGATCCCTTCCGCCACCATCCCGGCCTCAGGGACAAGGTGAAGCCGCACCACGCGTCCTTCTTCCGCACGATCACCACCGAGATCGTCCGCGAGAGCATCGCGGCCCAGGGTCTGCCCGTGACCTTCCCCTTCCATGGCGAGGCGGAACGCGAGGCGCTCCGCGCCGAGGCGCTGCGGGGCCATTCGGGCGACCTCCTGATCTTCGCCTACGGCTCGCTCCTCTGGGACCCCGCGCTCGACTTCGCCGAGGTGCGCCGCGCCCGCGCGCCCCTCCACGCGCGCCGCTTCATCCTCGTCGACGTCCATGGCGGGCGCGGAACTGCGGAGCGTCCGGGCCTCATGGCCGCCCTCGACCACGGCACCGGATGCGACGGGCTCGTCTTCCGGATCGAGGCCGCCAGGGTCGAGGAGGAAACCGACATCCTCTTCCGCCGCGAGATGATCGGTCCGGGCTACCTCGCGCGTTTCGTGCCGGTGGAGACGGCGGAAGGGACGGCCCGCGCGCTGACCTTCCTCGCCGATCCCGCCGACCCCCTGATGCGCCCCGGCATCACCCGGGCCGAGCAGGTGCGCTATCTCGCGACCGGCGAGGGCTTCCTCGGGACGAGCGCGGACTATCTTCGCAATGTCGTCGCACATCTGCACGACATGAGGATTCCCGACCCCGATCTCGACGCGCTGCTCGCCGAGACGGAGGCCGAGATCGCCCGCCTTCGGGCCGCACAGGGGGAGTGACACATGGAAACGCTGGCCCAGGACCTCCGCACGATGGTGCGCACGCCGCTCACCGATGGACACGTCGCCGCCATGCGCCGCGTCGGCCGGGAGGAGCGCGTCGCGGCGGGAGACCTCGTCTTCCGCACCGGCGAGGCGCAGGACCGCTTCGCCTACGTCCTCGAGGGAGAGCTTGCGGCGACCGATCCGGTGACGGGCGAGAAATACGGCGAGGCGACGCTCGGGCCCGGGCAGTTCTTCGGCGACATCTCCTTCCTCTGGGGCGGCGCGATGATGCTCGGCGCGCGCGCGGTCCGGGACACGCGGCTTCTCTGCGTGGACCGCGACGAGATGCTATCGCTCATGCGCCGCAACCCCGAGGTGTCGGACATCGTCATCACCGTCTTCGCCGCGCGGAGGCGCGGCCTCCTCGAGAGCGGACGGGCCAGCCTCACGCTCATCGGCGCGGAGGCCGACCGCACGATCCGGGCCATCGCGAGCTTCGCGGGGCGCAACCGCATCCCCTTCCGCTCGCTCACGCTGGCGGAGGCCGAGGCCGAGGCGCTGGCCCATGCCTGCGGGATCGCGCCCCGCGCGCCGGCCGTGATCTTCGGCAAGGACGAGCCCCTCGCCGACGCGACCCCGCGCAGCATCGCCGCCCGGCTCGGCCTCGACCTCGCCTTCGACGAGGGCGACCGCGTGGACGTCCTGATCGTCGGCGGCGGGCCCGCGGGCATCGCGGCGGCGGTCTATGCCGGCAGCGAGGGGCTCTCGGCGCTCGTGGTCGAGGATCTCGCCATCGGCGGGCAAGCCGGGCAGTCGAGCCGGATCGAGAACTACATGGGCTTTCCAACCGGGATCTCGGGGGCCGACCTCTGCTGGCGCGGCGAGGTCCAGGCGATGAAGTTCGGCACCCGCTTCGCCGTGCCCCGCCGCGCCGCGGCGCTTGAGACCGACGCCGATGGCTTCCGCGTCACGCTCGACGACGGCGCGATCGTCTGCGCGCGCTCGGTCGTCGTGGCGACGGGGGTGCAGTACCGGCGGCTGCCCATCGAACGGCTCGCCCATTTCGAGAGCGCGGGCATCTACTACGCCGCGACCGACGTGGAGGCGCGCTGGTGCCGCGACAGCGAGGTCGCGGTGATCGGCGGCGGCAACTCGGCGGGGCAGGCGGCGATGTTCCTCGCCCGCACGGCCCGGCACGTCCACCTGCTGGTGCGGGGGCGGTCGCTCGCCGCCTCGATGTCGCATTACCTCTCGAACCGGCTCGAGGCGCATCCGCGGATCACCATCCATTACCGGACCGAGATGACCTGCCTGCACGGCGAGGACCACCTCGAGGCGGTGACGATCCGCGACCACGGGGGCGGACAGGACTGGCGGCTCGAGACGCCCTCGGTCTTCGTGATGGTGGGGGCCGCGCCGAACACCGGGTGGCTCTCGGGGCACGTCGCGCTCGACGACAAGGGGTTCGTGCTGACCGGGGACGAGGCGGGCTCGGGCTCGGCCTACGCCACGTCCTGCCCCGGCATCTTCGCGGTCGGCGACGTGCGGGCGGGATCGGTCAAGCGGGTGGCGAGCGCGGTCGGCGAGGGCTCGGTCGTCATCAGCCGGGTCTGGAGCCACCTCAACCCCTGAGGCGGCGCGGATCCGCCGGCGGATCCGCCGGAAAGGCCGGCCTTTCCGGCCGTTTTCCGCGCGGAAAACGGACCCGCGCCCCTGACAAGCGGCGCGATCCGTGCCAGAGCGGGGGGATGAGCCGCACCGCCGCCCCCGTTCTCCATGTCGACCGCCCGCTTCTCGGCATCGTCCTGATGCTGGGCTTCTGCACCATCGTTCCCTTCGCCGACGCGCTGGCCAAGATCCTCGGCGCGGGCTACCCGCTCGCCCAGCTCGTCCTCGTGCGCTTCATCGCGCAGGCCGTGCTTCTCCTGCCCGTCGCGCTCTGGATGCGCCGGCCGCTCTTTCCCTCCGCGCGCGTGGCACGTCTCACGGTCGTGCGCACGCTCCTGCAGATGGCGGGGATCGGGCTCATGTTCGCCGCCCTGCGCTACCTGTCGCTCGCCGAGGCGGTGGCCATCGCCTTCGTCATGCCCTTCATCATGCTCCTGCTCGGCTGGTTCTATCTCGGCGAGGAGGTCGGGCCCCGCCGCCTCGGCGCCTGCGCGGTGGGCTTCGTCGGCACGCTCATGGTCGTGCAGCCGAGCTTCGCCGCCGTCGGCTGGCCCGCGCTCCTGCCGCTCGGCGTCGCGGTGGTCTTCGCGCTCTTCATGCTCGTCACCCGGCAGATCGCGCGCGAGATCGACCCGGTGGCGCTGCAAGGCGCGATGTCGCTGATCGCGCTGCCGCTGCTCCTGCCGCTTGCGGTCCTGCCGGTGCAGGGCGAGTTGCCGCTCGTGGGCTGGATCACGCCCGGGGGCTCCGACATCGCGCTCTTCGTGGCGCTCGGCGTGGCGGGATCGTTCGCGCATCTCCTGATGACATGGGCGCTGCGCTTCGCGCCCTCGGCGACGCTGGCGCCGATGCAGTATCTCGAGATCCCCATCGCGGCGCTCGTCGGCCTCGCGCTCTTCGCCGAGTTCCCGAACGGCCTCGCGCTGCTCGGCATCCTCGTGACCATCGCGGCCGGGCTCTACATCGTGCTCCGCGAACGCGCGCTTTCCCGCGCGGCGCCGCCCGCGGCTTGATCTGACGCAAGGCGCGGGCCCCGCGGAGGCCGCAGGGTCGGCCCATGGACAGCCGCCAAGCCACGCCCGAGCACGGGCACAGCCAGCGCGAGGTCGAGGACCGGATCGGCGCGCCCGCCGGAAGCGGGCGGCTGCGCGACACGGTCTACGGCGCGATCGACGGCGCGGTGACGACCTTCGCCATTGTCGCGGGCGTCGCGGGCGCCGGGCTCTCGCCCTATGTCATCGTGGCCCTCGGTCTCGCCAACGTGCTGGCGGACGGCTTCTCGATGGCCGCGGGGAATTACTCCGGCACCAAGGCCGAGCGCGACGACGCGCGCCGCCTCGCCATCGTGGAGCGCCGCCACCTCGCCGAGGCGCCCGAGGGCGAGCGGCGGGAGATCCGCGAGATCCTGCGCCGCAAGGGCCTGTCGGGCGAGGTGCTGGAGGGGGCGACGGAACAGATCGCCCGGAACCGGGACGCGGCGGTGAAGCTGATGCTGACCGACGAATACGGCCTTTCTCCGGTGGAGCCGAACCCGATGCGGGCGGCGGTCGCGACCTTCCTCGCATTCCTCGCAGCCGGGATCGTGCCGCTCCTGCCGTTCCTTCTGGGCTTCGGCAACGCCTTCGCGGTCTCGGCGGGAATGACGGGCGTGGTCTTCTTCGCCATCGGCGCCGCCAAGTCGGTCTGGTCGGTCGCGCCCTGGTGGCGCTCGGGGCTCGAGACGCTGGTCATAGGCGGCGCGGCGGCGGGGGTCGCCTATGCCGTGGGCTCGCTCTTCGCGGCCTGAGGGCCTTTACGGGCCGCCGCCCCGCGCCTATACGCTGATCCCATGACGCGCAGCTTCGCCATCGTCATTCGAATTACGGGCCCGGCGCTCACCTCCTGAGCCGCCGGGACAAGGTGCTTGAGCATTCGCACCGCCCTGTTATTCCCCCGACCTGACAGACGAGACAAGGAGCACGGCCCATGTGCGCCGACGAGACCGCGGGCGTGGACTACAAGGACACGCTGAACCTGCCGAAGACCGACTTCCCGATGCGCGCGGGCCTGCCGCAGCGCGAGCCCGACTGGCTCGCCCGGTGGGAGCGGATCGGCGTCTACGACCGGCTGAGGGAGAAGGCCGGTCGTCCTCCGTTCACGCTGCACGACGGCCCTCCCTACGCGAACGGCAACCTCCACATCGGCCACGCGCTCAACAAGACGATCAAGGACATCATCGTCCGCTCGCACCAGATGATGGGCCATGACGCGCGCTACGTGCCGGGATGGGACTGCCACGGTCTGCCCATCGAGTGGAAGATCGAGCAGCAGTACCGCGAGAAGGGCCAGGACAAGGACGCCGTCGACGTGGTCGAATTCCGCCAGGAATGCCGCCGCTTCGCCGAGCACTGGATCGACGTCCAGCGCGCGGAGTTCAAGCGCATGGGCGTGACCGGCAACTGGGCCGATCCCTACCTCACGATGGACTTCCACGCCGAGCGGGTGATCGCCGAGGAGTTCATGAAGTTCCTCATGAACGGCTCGCTCTACCAGGGCTCGAAACCGGTGATGTGGTCTCCGGTCGAGAAGACGGCGCTCGCCGAGGCGGAGGTGGAATACCACGACCGGCAGACGGACGCCGTCTGGGTTCCGTTCCGCGTGGTGCCGAAGTCCGAGAAGATGGCGCTTCTCGACGACGAGCCGACGGCCTTCAACGAGTCGCTGCACGCGCTGACGTCGTCCGACCTCGACACGGCGAAGGTCGTCATCTGGACGACGACGCCCTGGACCCTGCCGCAGAACCGGGCGATCTGCTTCGGGCCGGACATCGCCTACGGGCTCTACGAGATCACCGGCCGCCCCGAGGAATGCTGGGCGCGGATCGGCGACCGCTACCTGCTGGCCGACGCGCTGGCCGAGGAGGCGCTCGGCGCCATGCGGCTCGAGCCGTCGATGTACCGCCGACTGCGCGACGTGACGGCCGATGAACTCGGCGCGCTGAGCTGCGCGCATCCGCTGCGCGGCGCCGAGGGCGCGGGCGGAGAGTGGGACTACGACGTGCCGCTCTTCCCCGGCGAGCACGTCACGGACGACGCGGGCACCGGCTTCGTCCACACCGCGCCCAGCCACGGCGACGACGACTTCGAGATCGGGCGCAGGCACGGCCTGGCCATGACGCACAACATCCTCGACGATTCGTCCTTCCGCGCCGATCTTCCCTTCTTCGCGGGCGAGCGGATCATCCGCGACGACGGCAAGGCGGGTGGCGCCAACAAGGCGGTGATCGACAAGCTGGTCGAGGTGGGCAGGCTCCTCGCCCGCAAGCGCATCACCATCTCCGACGCGCATTCCTGGCGGTCGAAGGCGCCCGTCATCCGCCTGAACCGCCCGCAGTGGTTCGCGGCCATCGACGTGCCCCTGAACGACGGGCAGGACGACTACGGCCGCACGATCCGCGCGCGGGCGCTGAAGTCGATCAACGACCTCGTCACCTTCACGCCGGTCTCCGGGCAGAACCGCCTGCGGTCGATGATGGAGACGCGGCCCGACTGGGTGCTCTCGCGCCAGCGCGCCTGGGGCGTGCCGCTGACCTGTTTCGTGAAGATCGGCGCCAAGCCGGGCGACGCGGACTTCCTCCTGCGCGATCCGGCGGTCAATGCCCGCATCCTCGACGCCTTCGAGGCCGAGGGCGCGGACGCGTGGTACAAGCCGGGCGCCAAGGCGCGCTTCCTCGCGCCCGACCACGACCCCGAGGCCTACGAACAGGTCTTCGACATCCTCGACGTGTGGTTCGATTCAGGCTCGACCCACGCCTTTGTCCTGCGCGACCGGCCGGACGGGACCGAGGACGGCATCGCCGACGTCTACATGGAGGGCACCGACCAGCATCGCGGCTGGTTCCACTCCTCGCTCCTGCAGGCCTGCGGGACGATCGGGCGCGCGCCCTACCGCAACGTGGTGACGCACGGCTTCACGCTCGACGAGAAGGGCATGAAGATGTCCAAGTCGCTCGGCAACATCGTCGCCCCGCAGGAGGTGATCGACCAGTACGGCGCGGACATCCTGCGGCTCTGGGTGGCGCAGGCCGACTACACCGCCGACCAGCGGATCGGACCCGAGATCCTGAAGGGCACCGCCGACAGCTACCGGCGGCTCCGCAACACGATGCGCTTCATGCTGGGCTCGCTCTCGGACTTCACCGAGGCCGACCGGGTCGAGGCGGCGGAGATGCCGGAGCTGGAACGCTGGGTGTTGCACCGTCTGGCCGAGCTCGACGCGACGGTCCGCGAGGGCTATCGCGCCTTCGACTTCCAGGGCGTGTTCCAGGCGGTGTTCCAGTTCGCGACGACCGACCTCTCGGCCTTCTACTTCGACATCCGCAAGGACGCGCTCTACTGCGACGGGAACACCCTGCGGCGGCGGGCGGCGCGCACCGTGCTCGACCTCCTGTTCCACCGGCTGA
>NZ_JBQLZP010000133.1:0-1187 GCF_052168335.1 Roseicyclus sp.
GCAGCCGCACCTCGTCCGAGCACCTGCCGAGCACCGACAGCCCGTATTTCGCCCCGGCGACGCCCGGCTCGGCGAAGATCGCCTCGTGAAGCGGCATCAGCCGGTCCTGGTACTCGAGCGCCTTCGCGTAGTCCCCCGCCAGCGTCGCCTCCTGCATCTCGGCGCAGAGCTTCGGCGCCACGTTCGCCGTCACGCTGATGCAGCCGACGCCGCCCTGCGCGTTGAAGCCCACCGCCGTCGCGTCCTCGCCCGAGAGCTGGACGAAGTCCTTGCCGCAGGTGATCCGCTGTTTCGGCACGCGGGAGAGGTCGCCCGTCGCGTCCTTCACACCGACGATGTTCGGCAGCTTGGCGAGCTCGCCCATCGTGGCGGGCAGCATGTCGATCACCGAGCGGGGCGGGATGTTGTAGATGATGATCGGGATGCCGATCTCGTTCAGCGCGCTGAAATGCGCGATCAGGCCCTTCTGCGTCGGCTTGTTGTAGTAGGGCGTCACCACCAGCGCCGCGTCCGCGCCGACGGACCTGGCGTGCTCGACGAAGCGGATCGCCTCGACCGTGTTGTTCGAGCCCGCGCCCGCGACGACAGGCACGCGGCCCGCGGCGGCGGCGACCACCTCCTCGATGACGCGCTCGTGCTCCTCGTGGGTCAGCGTCGGGCTCTCGCCCGTCGTGCCGACCGGAACGATCCCGTGCGAGCCTTCGGCGATCTGCCACTCGACCAGCGATTTCAGCGCCGCGTAGTCCACCTCGCCGTTCGCGAAGGGAGTGACGAGCGCGGGCATCGAACCTTTGAGCATCGAGGGGTCTTTCATGTCATCCGTCAGGGTGCGCGGACCCTACTCCCGGCCTTCGGAATTGCCAAGTTCGTGAGTTGCACCTGCGCGCGTCCGCCCTATCCTGCCGTCCCGCACCGGATACCGGAGGGTGCTGATGCGCCGACTGCTGCTCGCGACCTGCCTTTTCCTGTGGCCGGCGGCCGTCCTCGCCGACGCCGAGGCGCTCGGGCGCGCCATCGATGCCGCGCTTCGGGGCGACGCGGCCGTGGTGTCGGAGGCCGTGGCGCGCCTCGACGACCCCATCGCGCGCGACCTCGTGGAATGGACGCGCCTGCGCCGGGGCGGGGCGGAGTTCGCGGACTACGTGACGTTCCTCGAGCGGAACCCCGACTGGCCCGGCCTTCCCTAC
>NZ_JBQLZP010000134.1:0-1595 GCF_052168335.1 Roseicyclus sp.
GCCTTCCTCTTCGTGCTGTCGAACGGGCTGAAACTGGCAGGACTCAAGGCCTGAATCTCCCTTGAAAACATGGCCTTCCGCGGGAGAATGTGCGCATCGCATGAGGAAGGCGAGCCGCGCACAGCTCCCGGGCCCGGATTATCCACAGCGGCCGCCTGCCCCAAGCTACTGAAAGGAAGCGCTCCTCAGGACTTGTCCACAGACCTTCTCAGACCGCCTCCCGGAGCCAGTCCGGCGCATAGGAGACCGCCCCGCAGCCCGCGAAGCGCGCCGCCCGCTCGATCTCGGCCTCGAGCCGCGCGCGGCGCCCGCGCCCCATCCGCACGCCCCGCTCCGGCCAGAAGGCGCGCACCGCGAGACGCCCGCGCCCCGCCTCGGCGGCCATGTCGATGCGGCCCGCGAGGCGGTCGCCCTCGAGCACCGGGAAGACGTAGTAGCCGTAGGTCCGCTGCGCCTCGGGGACGAAGATCTCGATCCGGTAGCGGAACCCGAAGAGACGCTCGGCCCGCGCCCGGTCGCGCAACGCGGGGTCGAAGGGGCTGAGGACACGCATCCGCGCCGGCGGTTCGGGAAGGTCCGCGAGCGTGTCCAGGGTCTCGGGCCGCACGACCGAGCGCCGGAGCCGCCCGTCCACGCCTTCGACCTCCACCTCGACGACGCGCCCCGACGCCAGCGCGCGCGCGACCCAGGCCTTCGCCTCCGCCGGCGTCACGAGGTCCCAGAAGGCCGCAAGCTCGCCGCTCGTGGCGAAGCCCAGCCGGTCGAGCGCCGCGGCGCAGGCCCAGTCGACCGTCTCCTCCGGGTCCGGGTGCGCCGCGTTCAGCCGCTCGGGCGGGATCACCCGCTCGGCCAGGTCGTAGACCTTGCGGAACCCGTCCCGCCGCGTGACGGCCAGGTCGCCCGACCGCCAGAGGTATTCGAGCGCGGTCTTCGACGGGTGCCAGTCCCACCAGCCGGTCGACTTCGTGGGCCGCTCCCCCGCCATGTCGGCGCTCGAGACCGGGCCCGCCTCGGCCACATGTCCGAGGACGCGGTCGAGCTCGCCGTGGAAGGCGTCGCCGTGCCAGTCCTTCCAGCGCCCGTGGAGCCGCGCGCGGTCGCGGGCGAAGCGCAGCCGCCAGTGCGGGTAGAACTCTACCGGCACGATCGAGGCGTCGTGGGTCCAGTGCTCGAAGGTCGCGCGCGCCCGGTCGTTCAGCCAGCGCAGGCTCTCGGGGCGGTAGGACTGGCGGCGCGACCAGAGGATCATGTCGTGCGCGCGGGCGAGCGTGTTCACGCTGTCCACCTGCACGAAGCCGAGCCGGCCGATCAGCGCCGACAGCGCCGCTCCGCCCGCGGGACCGGAGGGTGGCTCCGCCAGCGCGTGACGGTCGAGGAAGAGCCGCCGCGCGCGGGCGTTCGGCACGATGGGCAGGGTCATCGCGGGACCCGTTTTTCGCAGGAAAAACGGACGGCTGCGATTATTCGTACGAATAATCGCATCGCCTCAATGCGCCCGCCATTCCCAGGGGCGGGTGAAGGCGCCGAGCACCTGCGCCACCTGCGCGTCGTCCGCCTCGCCCATGCGCTTGAGGACGGCGACGAGGCCGAGCTTC
>NZ_JBQLZP010000135.1:0-5249 GCF_052168335.1 Roseicyclus sp.
GAGGATGCGCGCGGTGTTGTCGGCCCGCTCGAGGAAGGTGCCGAGGCGGCAGAAGTCGAAGATGTCATTGCGCAGCATCGTGCCGTGCAGCGCGCCGCGCACCAGCGCCGATTGCTGGCGCACGAGGGCCAGCGCCTCGGGCAGGTTCCGCGTCGGAACGGGGCGCGCGAATTCCTGCTTGAGGATCATGTAGGTGTCGTTCACCGCCTCCCAGACCTCGCGGGTCAGGGCCGTCCGCACGAGGCGCGCGTTCTGCCGCGCCGCCGCGATGGCCGAGAGGACGGAGGAAGGGTTCGTCGGCTCGCGCAGGAGGAAGTCGATGACGCGGGAGCCCTCCACCTCGCCGTGGCGCGCGCGGTAGGCGTCCGCGACGGCGGCGGTCTGGAGGACGGAGGCCCATTCGTCGTCCGCGCCGTCGGGCCGCGTCAGCGCGATGCGGAAGCCCGCCTCGATCAGCCGCGCCGTGTTCTCCGACCGCTCGAGATAGCGGTACATCCAGAAGAGGCCGCCCGCCGTCTTGCCCAGCATGCCCGTTACTCCTCCAGCACCCAGGTGTCCTTGGTGCCGCCGCCCTGGCTCGAGTTCACGACGAGCGACCCCTTCTTGAGCGCGACCCGCGTGAGGCCGCCCGGCGTGATCGTGCAGCCGTCGGGCCGCACCAGGACGAAGGGACGCAAATCGACGTGGCGCGGCGCGAGGCCCGCCTTCGTCAGGATCGGCACCGTCGAGAGCGCGAGCGTCGGCTGCGCGATGTAGTTGCCGGGCTTGGCCGTCAGCTTGGCGCGGAAGGCGGCGAGCTCCTTCTTCGACGCGGCGGGGCCGACCAGCATCCCGTAGCCGCCCGAGCCGTGGACTTCCTTCACGACCAGCTCGGACAGGTGGTCGAGCACGTAGGCGAGGCTCTCGGGGTCCGAGCAGCGCCAGGTCGGCACGTTCTGCAGGATCGCCTTCTCGCCGGTGTAGAACTCCACGATCTCGGGCATGTAGCTGTAGATCGCCTTGTCGTCGGCGATGCCGGTGCCCGGCGCGTTGGCGATGGTGATCCCGCCGGCGCGGTAGACGTCCATGATCCCCGGCACGCCCAGCATGCTGTCGGGGTTGAAGTTCATCGGGTCGAGATAGTCGTCGTCGACGCGGCGGTAGAGCACGTCGATCGGCTGGTAGCCCCGCGTCGTGCGCATGGCGACCTTGCCGTCCACGATCCGCAGGTCGTGGCCCTCGACCAGTTCCACGCCCATCTGGTCGGCGAGGAAGGCGTGCTCGAAATAGGCCGAGTTGTGGATGCCGGGCGTCAGCACCGCGACGGTGCGCTCCTCGGTGCAGTTCACCGGCGCGCAGGCGGCGAGCGAGCGGCGCAGGTTCACCGGGTAGTCCTGCACCGGCTGGACCTTGATGCGGGTGAAGAGCTCGGGGAACATCTGGAGCATCGTCTCGCGGTTCTCGAGCATGTACGACACGCCCGAGGGTGTGCGGGCGTTGTCCTCGAGCACGTAGAACTCGTCCTCGCCCGTGCGCACGAGGTCGATGCCGACGATGTGGGTGTAGACGCCGCCGGGCGGCGCCATGCCGATCATCTGCGGCAGGAAGGCGTCGTTCCGCGCGATCAGCTCCACCGGCACGCGGCCCGCGCGCAGGATCTCCTGCCGGTGGTAGATGTCGTTCAGGAAGGCGTTGATCGCGCGCACCCGCTGCTCGATCCCGCGCACGAGGCGCGACCATTCGCGGCCGGAGATGATGCGCGGCACGATGTCGAAGGGGATCAGCCGCTCA
The DNA here is from genome assembly GCF_052168335.1 of Roseicyclus sp. Taxonomy (GTDB): domain Bacteria; phylum Pseudomonadota; class Alphaproteobacteria; order Rhodobacterales; family Rhodobacteraceae; genus Roseibacterium. The sequence continues at coordinate 1,771 of NZ_JBQLZP010000135.1, forward strand.
TCCGCCTCGGCCTGTCCGTAGACGTTGAAGGTGATGCCGGTGCGGCGGAAGAAGGTCTCGGCCTCGACCGACTTCTTGTGCAGGTCGCCGAGGTTCTCGCCCGAGAACCACGCGTGGTAGGAGGAATAGGAATGCCGGGGCGCGCCGTCTGCGCCGAGCATCTCGTCGAAGAAGTCTGGCCGGTCCTGCATGGCTCGTGTCTCGCCTCTCCCTCGGGCCCATGGCTGCAAAATCCGCGACCGAGCGCCAGTGCGCCGCAGGGGGAGGCGGTTTTCGGGCGCGGCTTTGCCTAATTATTCGGCATCATGCCTCGGAATCGAGCCAGATTGTAACCGGCCCTTCGTTCGTGAGCGAGACCGCCATGTCCGCGCCGAAGCGGCCCGTCTCGACGTGGGGACCGAGCGCCGCCAGCGCCTCGGCGAAGCGGAGATAGAGACGCTCCCCCTCCTCGGGCGGGGCGGCGGTGGAGAAGCCGGGGCGGTTGCCGCGCCGCGTGTCGGCGGCGAGCGTGAACTGGCTGATCACCAAAGCGCCGCCGCCCGTGTCGAGGAGCGAGAGGTTCATCTTGTCGGCCGCGTCCCGGAATATCCGCAGCTTCGCGACCTTGGCGGCCAGCCGCTCCGCCGCCTCGGGCCCGTCGCCCTGCATGGCGCAGACGAGGATCAGGAGGCCGGGGCCCGTGCGCCCGATCACCTCGCCGTCCACGGCGACCTCCGCCCGGCTGACCCGCTGGAGAAGCGCCCTCATCCGAGGTCGGCGCGCGTGGGCGGGTTCGCGCCCGCGCGGCTGACGGTGACGGCCGCCGCCCGCACGCCCAGGTCGAGCGCGGCCCTCAGCGCCGCCTCCGGCAGCCCATCGCGCACCGCGTCCGCCGAGAGGAGGTCCGCGTCGTGGAGCCCGGCGAGAAAGCCCGCGTTGAAGGTGTCGCCCGCGCCGACCGTGTCCACGACCTCGGCCTTCGGCGCGGGCATGTGCAGGGGCTCGCCCCCCGAGTAGGCGGTCACGCCTTCGGCGCCTTGCGTCACCAGCACGACGGCCGGCCCCCGCGCGCGCACCGCCTCGGCCAGCGCGCCGAGATCGCCGTCGCCCAGCAGCCAGCGCAGGTCCTCGTCCGAGACCTTCACCAAGTCGGCGAGGGTGAAGAGACGCTCCATCCGCGCCCGGTAGCGGTCCGCGTCCGCGACGAAGCCCGCCCGCACGTTGGGGTCGAGCATCACGAGGCGCCCCGAGGCCGACATCCGCTCGGCGAGGGCGACATAGGCCTCGGCGCAGGGTTCGACCGCCAGCGAGATGCCCCCGAAGAAGCCCGCCGCGCAGTCCTCCGGGATCGCCGGCAGGTCGGCGGGCGAGAGCATCCGGCCCGCCGTGTTCTCGTCGTAGAAGGTATAGCTCGCCTGTCCGCCCGTCAGCGACACGAAGGCCAGCGTCGTCGGCCGGGAGGACCGCGCGGCGAGGCCATGGCCCACGCCGTTCACGGTGAGCACGCGCGACAGCCGCTCGCCGAAGAGGTCGTCCGAGAGACCCGTGAAGAACGATACCGGCGCCCCCAGCCGCGCCAGCGCGATGGCCGTGTTGAAGACCGCGCCGCCAGGATAGGGGGCGAAGGCGCTCTCGCCGCCCTCGGTCTTGCGCGGCAGCATGTCGATCAGGGCTTCCCCGGCGCAGAGGATCATCGGCGTCTCCCTTCGGTCTGCGCCTCCTTGCTAGCCGCCGGTGGCAGTCCGCGCCAGCCGTTTTGACGCACGTCAATGACCGGGCCTGCGGGCATGAGCGATCATCGCACCCGTCAATCAACCCGCATCGCAAAGGAGGTCGCGATGGTCGAATCGTCCCACAAGTCCGGTCTCTTCCCCTCGCTCATGGACCCGTTCCGCACCTTCGGCGCGCGCCTCTCCGACTGGTTCGCGCCCGCATCCGAAGCCTCGGCCGACGGCGAGGCCTACCGGATCGCCATGGAACTGCCCGGCGTGGCGGAGAAGGACGTGAGCGTGTCCGTGCAGGACGGGGTCGTCACCGTCTCGGGCGAGAAGGCGTCCGAGCGCGAGGAGAAGGGCGAGACCTGGTATTTCTCGGAACGCTCCTTCGGGTCCTTCTCGCGGAGCTTCCGCCTGCCGCCGGATGCCGATGCCGATGGCGTCGACGCGGAACTGAAGGACGGGCTTCTCACCATCCGCGTGCCGAAGAAGGCCGGCGCGGCGGGCGAGGCGGCCCAGAAGGTGCAGATCCGGAAAGGCTAGGACCGCGCCTCACTTCTGGAGAAGCTGCCCCGAGGGCACCGGGAGGGCGCCGCCGATGTCGAAGCCGCCCTCCTCGGCGAGGCCGAGGCCGTAGATCACCGCCGCGCCGAGGATGAGGGCGAGGATCACCGCGATGGTGATCTTGATCCAGGACCAGGGCCGCTCGCCCTGCACCTTGCCGGTCTGGGCGTTCACGACGAAGCGGTAGGGCTTGCCCCGGTAGCGGTAGGCGGCGAGCCAGACGGGCAGGAGGACGTGCTTGAAGGTGACGTCCGACACGTCGGTGTCGACGGTCCCGATCCGCTGCGCGTCGCCGCCGATGTCGCGCAGGATGTCCTGCCGGATCTGCGCGTCCATGATGGCGCGCGCCTCCTGCATCCCCTCGTCGAGATCGACCGTGTAGCCCTCGGCCCGGAAGCCCGAGAGGTAGTCGGGCCGGTAGTCGGTCAGCGCCGTCAGGTTCCAGGGCGCGAGCCCGTCGGTGAAGCGCTTGGGCAGCGAGCGGGAGGCGAGCACCAGCACGTCGTCGAAGAACCGCGCCACGTTGCCCGAGACGTTGCGCCAGCGGATGCGCCGCTCGCGCCGCGACTTGCCGTCGGGTCCGCGCACGGTGACGTAGTAGGCGGTGCCGCGCTGGCCGGTGTAGCGCGTGCGGGTGTCGGCGTCGTAGGTCCAGTAGGGGACGTAGATGCCCTCCATCTTGCGCCCCTTGCGCGCGTAGTCCCTGAGCCCGTTCGGCGCGAACCAGAGCCGCCCGAGCCACCTGTTCATCGCCTCGTGGGCCTGCCGCTCGGTCAGCTGGAAGGGGACGAGGCCCTGCGGCTTGACGTGCCGGTGGGTGCCGGTGTCGGTCACGACGGGCGTGGCGCAGAACGGGCATTCCTTGGCGTGGACCTCGGGCGCGAGCGTCACCTGCGCCCCGCAGGAGGGGCATTGCGTGACGCGCGTCTCCTCCATCTCGGAGGCGTGGAGCCGGTCGCGCAGCGCCGACCGGAAGTCGAGCTCGCGGATGCCCCCCGGCGCCGCGCCCCAGGGGCCCTCGGCCGCCTCTTCGCCGGTGATCTCCTCCTCGTTGCCGCAATGGTCGCAGACGAGCTTGCCCTGCCCGGGGGCGAAGCGCATGTCCGCGCCGCAGGCCGAACAGGGGAAACGGTGCTCGGCCTCGGGGGCCTTGGTGTCGAGCGGCGATGTCTCGGTCATGGGCGCACGGGGCTCCGGGTGTTCGGTCAACCCCCTTGTCCC
>NZ_JBQLZP010000136.1:0-9858 GCF_052168335.1 Roseicyclus sp.
GGCAATCGGCCGAGCACACGCTCGACGCGGTCTGCGACAGGCTCGGCATCGCGATCCCGGAGGCCGAGCGACACACCGCCATCGGCGACGCCATCGGCACGGGCGAGGCCTTCCGCAAGATGATCCCGATGCTGGAAGCGGCAGACCTGCCCAATCTCGGGGCACTGATCGCGGCCTTCGACCGGCATTCCCGCCTGATCGAACACCTGAATTGACGCGCTGCGCCATCTGGCGCAGAGGGTCCCGAGCGACGGGGGAAGAACGCAATGGCGCGCAAACCGCTCTACAAGGCCGCCGAGACCGAGATGATCCGGCGGATCGAGACCGGCGAATGGGAGGTGGGCCGCCGCCTGCCCAACGAATTCGGCCTGGCCGACGAGTTCGGCGTGAGCCAGGGCACCATGCGGCGCGCGCTGATGACGCTGGAAGGAATGGGCCTGCTCAGCCGCAAGCCCGGGCGGGGAACCATCGTGGCGGAGCGGGCGGCTGTGGTGCCGGCGAAACCCGCTGCCGCGCCGCCGCGCCCGACGGCGGAGCTGCGAGACGCGGCCGGCGCGCCTGTCGCCTTCGACGTCCACCGCGCCAAATCCGCGACGCGCGGCGCGGACGCGGCCGAACACGCGCTCTTCGGCAAGCCGCGCCTGGCCGTGGTGGAACGCCTCCTCAAGGTGAACGGCGAGCGGGCGGCGCTGGAGGAGACGATGGTGCCCGAAACCCTCGTTCCCGCGCTGGACGAGGAGGCTCCGGTCGAGCTCTCCGCCTTCCTTGCGGTCCACGGGCTCGACCCCGCCGAGATCGACGCGACGGCGTCGGCCGCGCTCACGACGATGGCGGAGTCGGTCGCGCTGTCCTGCGACCGGCACACGCCCCTCCTCGTGATCCGCCGCGTCGCGCGCGACGGCAAGGGGCGACCCATCGCGCTCCAGGTCCTGCGCGTCGCGACCGACGGCGCGACCTGGGGCTGAGGCGCGTCAGATCCCGTCGATGCAGACGTACTTCGTCTCGAGGTAATCCTCGAGGCCCTGGCTGCCGCCCTCCTTGCCGAGGCCGCTCTCCTTCACGCCGCCGAAGGGCGCCTCGACCGTGGTGATGAGGCCCGAGTTGATGCCGATCATCCCGTACTGGAGCTTCTCGTTCAGCCGGAAGGCGCGGCCGAGATCGCGCGTGTAGACGTAGGAGGCGAGGCCGAAGCGCGTCGCGTTGGCCATGGCGATGGCCTCCTCCTCGGTCTCGAAGCGGAAGACGGGCGCGAGGGGGCCGAAGATCTCCTCGGTGGCGAAGGCCATGTCCTGCGTCGCCCCGGTCAGGACGGTGGGCTGGAAGAACGTGCCGCCGAGCTGGTGGCGCGAGCCGCCGAGCGCGACCGTGGCGCCCTTGGACTTGGCGTCGTCCAGAAGCTCCTCGACCTTGGCGACGGCGTCGCGGTCGATCAGCGGGCCCTGCGCCACGCCCGCCTCGCGGCCGTCGCCGACCTTGAGGGCGCGGGTCTTCTCCACCAGCTTCTCCACGAAGGCGTCATGGATGCCCGCCTGCACGTAGATGCGATTGGCGCAAACGCAGGTCTGGCCCGAGTTGCGGTATTTCGAGACGATGGCCCCCTCGGCCGCGGCGTCGAGATCGGCGTCGTCGAAGACGATGAAGGGCGCGTTGCCGCCGAGCTCCATCGACACCTTCTTCACCGTGTCGGCGGACTGGCGGATCAGTTCCTTGCCGACCTCGGTGGAGCCGGTGAAGGTGATCTTCCGCACCTCGTCGCGCGCCATCATCGCACCCGCGATGGCGCGGGCCGAACCCGTCAGCACGTTCACCGCGCCCTTCGGATAGCCGACCTCCTCGGCCAGCGCAGCCCAGGCGAGGCCCGAATAGGGCGTCGCGGTCGCGGGCTTTGCCACGACGGGGCAGCCCACGGCGAGCGCGGGCGCCACCTTGCGGGCCAGCATCGAGGAGGGGAAGTTCCACGGCGTGATCATGCCGACGACGCCCACCGGGTGCTTCGTCACCAGGATGCGGCGGCCGTTCACGCCCGCGGGCACGATCTCGCCCTTGGCGCGGCGCGCCTCCTCGGCGAACCAGCGGACGTATTGCGCGCCGATGGCGATCTCGCCCTTCGCCTCGGCCAGCGGCTTGCCCATCTCGACGGTCAGGAGCTCGGCCAGCGCCGCCTGGTGGTCCATGAGCGCGTCGTGCAGCTTCCACAGAAGGCCCACGCGGCTCATCAGATCCATTCCCGCCAGTTCGGGGAAGGCCGCGTGGGCGGCGTCGATGGCGCGCATCGTCTCGGCCTCGCCGCAGGCGGGCACCGTGCCGATCACCTCGCCCGTCGCCGGGTTCGTCACGTCGATCGTCTTGCCGCTGTCCGCGCCGATCCATTCCCCGGCGACAAAATTCGCCTGCCGCATCCATGCCTGCCAGTCGGCCATGCCGTCCTCCCTTGCGTCGTCGCGTGGCCCCGGCGATGCCCGCCGGGCCGTCCCGCTCCATGTCGCACCCAAGCCGCGGGCCTTCAACCCCGCCCGCGACGGGCGATGACGCGCGCGGGCGCATACTCTGCCGTTTTCTCATCCGGTTTTTTCGGGTATCGGTGCGCCATTCGGCACGGCGGCGGCAGGAACCGCACGCCGGGACAGATATTTCAGGAGGGCGGCCCGTCTCGCCCGCATACATGATGGAGTGACTGCATGAAGATCGCGATGATCGGCACGGGCTATGTCGGCCTCGTCTCCGGCGTTTGCTTCTCGGACTTCGGCCATGACGTGGTCTGCGTCGACAAGAACCCCGCAAAGATCGAGATGCTCGAGCGCGGCGAGGTGCCGATCTACGAGCCCGGCCTCGACGCGCTGATGGCGCGCAACGTGGAGGCGGGGCGCCTCTCGTTCACCACCGACCTGCCCAAGGCCGTGGCGGGGGCGGACGCCGTCTTCATCGCGGTGGGCACGCCGACCCGGCGCGGCGACGGTCACGCGGACCTCAGCTACGTGATGGCCGCCGCCGAGGAGGTCGCCCGCGCCCTGACCGGCTATGCCGTCATCGTCACGAAGTCGACCGTACCCGTCGGCACCAACCGCAAGGTCAAGCACGTCGTCGCCAAGGCCAACCCCGAGGCCGAGTTCGACGTGGCCTCGAACCCCGAGTTCCTGCGCGAGGGCGCGGCCATCGACGACTTCATGAAGCCCGACCGCGTGGTCGTCGGCGTCCAGACCGAGCGCGCGGCCGAGGTCATGGCCGAGATCTACCGCCCCCTCTACCTGCGCGACTTCCCGATCGTCACGACGGACCTCGAGAGCGCGGAGATGATCAAGTACGCGGCGAACGCCTTCCTCGCGACCAAGATCACCTTCATCAACGAGATCGCCGCGCTCTGCGAGCGGGTGGGCGCGGACGTGAAGGAAGTGTCCAAGGGCATGGGCCTCGACGGGCGGATCGGGAACAAGTTCCTCCATGCCGGCCCCGGCTACGGCGGGTCGTGCTTCCCCAAGGACACGATGGCGCTGGCCCGCATCGGGCAGGACCATGCCGCGCCCCAGAACATCGTCGAGACGGTGATCCGCGTGAACGACGGGATCAAGGTGCGGATGATCGAGAAGCTCCGCGACCTCTGCGGCGGCACGTTCAACGGCAGGACGATCGCGGTGCTCGGCGTGACCTTCAAGCCCAACACCGACGACATGCGCGACGCGCCCTCGCTGACCATCGTGCCCGCGCTCGTGGGCGGCGGCGCGCGGGTGCGCGTCGTCGATCCGCAAGGCCGGCGCGAGGGCGAGGCGCTGCTCCCCGGCGTGCAATGGTCCGACGATCCCTACAAGGCGGTGCAGAACGCCGATCTCGTGGTGATCCTGACGGAGTGGAACGAGTTCCGCGCCCTCGACCTCAAGCGGATGGCCAGGAAGATGGCGACGCCGCGGATGGCGGACCTCAGGAACGTCTACTCCGCCAAGGACGTGCGGAAGGCGGGGTTCGAGGCCTACGAGGCCGTGGGCCGTGGCGGCCTGGAACCCGAGGAAACGAAGCTCGCCGCCGAGTGAGCGGGCCTACGATCCGGCGTAGGAGCGGGCGGTCGCGATGATCTCCCGCACCTCGTCGGCGTCGCCGATCCTGTTGGCGAGGAGGAGGACGAGCCGCGCGTTCAGCGCCCGGCTCCCGGCCTCGTCGAGGCCCTCGTGCGCCTCGAGCAGCGCGTCATAGACGTCGTCGCCGCGTCCGTAGAAGCCGCTCCGGTAGGTCTTGCGCGCGCTCACAGGACAGTCTCCGTCATGGCGGGGCTCCGCCCGAGCGCGCGGTCCCGGGCGGCCGCCACGGTCTCGGCCGTCGGCGCGTCGAAGACCGCCGCCACGTGCCCGTCCGGCCGGAACAGGTAGGCGAGGCCCATACCGTAGCAGCCGAGCGCATAGCCCTGCAAATCGTCGTGGCAGGGAAACTCGGCGGAACGCTGTCCGATCCCGATGCGGCGGATGCCCGGCACCTCGGGCAGGCGGACGTTGCCGAAGCCCGCGAGCGTGAATTCCCCCTGCACGAGCGAAATCAGCCACTCCCCGCCCACGGGCGCGTCCGGCATGGCGGTGCCGGGCGGAACCGGGGCGACCCCCTCGGTCTGGAGCGGGAAGCCCGCCAGCGAGCACGGCCTCGACAGCCGCCCCGAGTTGATCAGCTCCCGCGCGAAGGGCTGGTCGTGCGCCATGCGCAGGGTCTCGGCCCGGAACAGCGCCTCGGCCGGCGTCTTGGGCGTCATGAAGCGCGTGGCGCGGGCGGAATTCAGGATGTTCTCCTCCGCCCCGTGCCGCCGCTCGGCGTCGTAGCTGTCGATCAGCGTCTCGGGCGCCTCGCCCGTCAGCACCGCCGCGAGCTTCCAGCCGAGGTTGTCCACGTCCTGGATGCCGCCGTTGCCGCCGCGCGCCCCGAAGGGCGAGACGACATGCGCGCTGTCGCCCACGAAGATCACGCGGCCATGCAAGAAGCGGTCGAGCATCATGCAGCGGAAGCGGTAGACCGACAGCCAGTCCATGCGGAACGGCTTGTCTCCGACGATGGCGCGGATGCGGGGCAGGACGCGGTCCTCCTCCGTCTCGGCCTTCGGGTCGGCGGAGGCGTCGAGTTGCAGGTCGATGCGGTAGATGTCGTCGGGCTGCTTGTGGAGGAGCGCGGACTTGCCCGCGTGGAAGGGCGGGTCGAACCAGAACCAGCGTTCGGGCACGCCGTGGTCGCCGAAGGGGCTGTCCTTCATCTCGATGTCGCAGATGAGGAACCGCTCCTCGAAGGTCTGCCCGGTGAAGGGCAGGCCCATCCGCTCGCGCGTGGGGGAATTCGCGCCGTCGCAGGCCAGGAGGTAGAGGGCCTCGAGCGCATAGGCGCCCTCGGGCGTCTCGACGTGGAGGCGGACGCCGTCGCCCAGGTCCTCGTGGCCCGTGACCTTGTTGAGGAAGCGGATGTCGATGAGGTCGGGGAACTCCCGCGCGCGGTCGAGCAGGTATTCCTCGACATAGTATTGCTGGAGGTTGATGAAGGCCGGGTACTTGTGCCCCGCCTCGGGCAGGAGGTCGAAGTGGTAGACCTCCTCCGCGCCGTGGAAGAGCCGCCCGACCTTCCATGTCACGCCCTTGGCGAGCATCCGCTCGCCCACGCCCAGCCGGTCGAAGATCTCGAGCGTCCGCTTCGCCCAGCAGATGGCGCGCGAGCCGACAGAGACCACGTTGTTGTCGTCGAGGACGACGGAGGCCACGCCCCTGAGCGCGAGGTCGATCGCCATGGAAAGGCCGATGGGCCCCGCGCCGACGATGGCGACGGGCGCCTCCGTGCTGCCGCCGTCGAGTTCGGGCGGGCGGACGAAGGGCTGTTCGGCATAAGGATAGGCGGGCATCTGGTCCTCTCCTTCAGTCGTGGAAGGCCGCGGCGTCGTCGGGTCGCTGGAAGACGGGAAAGAACTCGTCGAGCTGCGGCGGCGAGATGTCCGTCCCCGAGAGCATCGCGTGCGCCTGCCCCCGGTGGTGCACCTGGTGCTGGAAGAGGTGGAGGAGAACGTCCTCCGCCCGCTCCGTCGCGGGGCCGCCGCGCCAGCCGACCGACACCAGATCGTCAGGCCCCACGCCCGCATCGCAGAAGGCGATGAGCCGCCGGTCGGCCGCGGCCTGCCGGACGGCGAGGTCGGCTGCGGTCGCTGGAACCTCCTCCTCGCGGAATATCGCGCGGCCGCGCCCGCCGCCCTCGAGCGCGTCGAGATAGAAGAGATCGACCAGCCAGATGTGGCCGAGCGTCTCCTTCAGCGAGGGGAAGAAGCCGGTGCGCGGCGCCTCGAACTCCGCCTGCGGCAGCGCGGCCACCGCGCCGAGCAGCCGGGCGTTCGCCCAGGCGTTGTTGCGCGCCATGCGCGGGAAGATCGCGCGCCCACTCATCCCTGGAGCGCCGCCCACATCTGCGCGTCGCGCTCGGCGGTCCAGATGCGCGGCGTCTCGATGCCGCGCGCCTCGTCCCAGGCGCGCGAGACGTTGAAGGGCAGGCAGTGCTCGTAGATCGCGAAGTCCGAGAACTTCGGATCGCAGGCCGCGCGCACGGCCTCCCATGCGTCCTTGAGCGACCCGCCCCTCGCCGCCACGCGGGCGGCGGGGCGGTACGTGCTCTCGACGAAGTCGCGCGTGCTCTCGATGGCGGCGGCGACCATGTCGGGTCCGACCAGCGCCGCGCCGCGCCCCGGCGCGATGGCCTGCGGCGCGAAGGCGGCGATCACGTCGAGCGTTCCGCCCCACTCGGTCAGGTAGCCGTCGCCGCAGTAGCAGGCGGAGTGGTATTCCACGATGTCGCCGGTGAACATCACCTCGCAGTCGGGCACCAGCACCACGGCGTCCCCCGCCGTGTGGGCGCGGCCGGGGCGGAAGATGTCGACGCGTCGCTTGCCGAGCCAGACGGTCATCGCGTCGGAGAAGGTCGTCGTGGGCCAGGTGAGACCCGGGATCTCCTCGTGCCCCTGGAAGAGGCGGGGGAAGCGGGCGAACTCGCTCTCCCAATCCTCCTGCCCGCGTTCGGCCACCATCGCGCGGGCGGCGTCCGACATGACGATCTCGCGCGCGCCGTAAGCCGAGGCGCCGAGGACGCGGACCGCGTGGTAGTGCGTGAGGACGAGGTGGCTAATCGGCTTGTCCGTGACGGAGCGGACGCAGTCGATCACCTTCCGCGCGAGCCTGGGCGTCGCCTGCGCCTCGACGATCATGACGGTCTCGTCGCCGACGATGACGCCGGTGTTCGGGTCGCCCTCGGCGGTGAAGGCGTAGAGGCCCGGGCCGATCTCGTCGAAGCTGACGCGCTTCTCGGCCATGTCGCCCGCGCTGGCGAATGTCTTGCTCATGCCCTTCCTCCCTGGGCGCCGGAAAAGCCGGCTTTTCCGGCCCGGATCTGCCGGCAGATCCGGGCCCGTCACTTCGTGCCGGGCGTTCCGTCGAACTTCTTCTCGAGGCTCGTCCAGCAGTCGATATAGTCGTCCTGCAGCGGCGCCTCCTTCGCCGCGAACGCCGTAAGGTGCTGCGGGAACCGCGTCTCGAACATGAAGGACATCGTGTCGTCGAGCTTGTGGGGCGCGAGTTCCGCGCTCGAGGCGCCCTCGAAGGCCTCGCGGTCGGGCCCGTGCGGCAGCATCATGTTGTGCAGGCTCATGCCGCCGGGAACGAAGCCCTGGGGCTTGGCGTCGTACTGGCCGTAGATGTTGCCCATCAGCTCGGACATGATGTTCTTGTGGTACCAGGGCGGGCGGAACGTGTCCTCGGCCACCATCCAGCGCTCGCGGAAGAGGACGAAGTCGATGTTGGCCGTCCCCGGCACGCCCGAGGGCGCGGTCAGCACGGTGAAGATCGACGGGTCCGGGTGGTCGAAGAGGATCGCGCCCACCGGGCAGTATGTGGTGAGGTCGTATTTCACCGGCGCGTAGTTGCCGTGCCAGGCCACGACGTCGAGGGGGCTGTGCCCGATCTCGGTGACGTGGAACTGGCCGCACCACTTGACGGTCACCGTGGAGGGCACCTCGCGGTCCTCGAAGGCGGCCACGGGGGTCTTGAAGTCGCGCCGGTTGGCCATGCAGTTCGCGCCGATGGGCCCGCGGCCCGGCAGCTCGAACTTCTGCCCGTAGTTCTCGCAGACGAAGCCGCGGGCCGGCCCCTCGACGACCTCGACGCGGTAGAGCAACCCGCGCGGGATGATGGCGATCTCCTGCGGCGCGAGGTCGATGATGCCAAGCTCGGTGAAGAAGCGGAGCGTGCCCTCCTGCGGCACGATCAGGATCTCGCTGTCGGCGGAGTAGAAGTACTCGTCCACCATCGAAGCGGTCACGAGGTAGATGTGGGAGGCCATGCCGACCTGCGTGTTCACGTCGCCCGCCGTCGTCATCGTCCGCATGCCCGTCAGCCAGGTCAGTGGCGTGTCGGAATGCGGCACCGGGTCCCAGCGGTACTGGCCGAGCGAGATCACGTCCTCCACCACATGGGGCGCGGTCTTCCAGTAGGGCAGGTCGATCTTCGTGTAGCGCCGCGAATGCTTCACCGAGGGGCGGATCCGGTAGCACCATGTGCGCTCGTTCTGGTGGCTGGGCGCGGTGAAGGCGGTGCCCGAAAGCTGCTCGCCATAGAGGCCGTACTCGCACTTTTGCGGCGAGTTCATGCCCTGCGGCAGCGCGCCCGGCAGCGCCTCGGTCTCGAAGTCGTTGCCGAAGCCCGGCATGTAGCCCGGATGGGTGCCCTGGGCGTTCCGGTCCTGCACCATCCGGCGGGACGGGGACTGGTCGGTCATCGCGCGGTCCTCCCTTTCTCGCTCCACAGGTGTATTGTTACTTTTGTAACCAACAAGGGTGGCGAAGGCAAAGCATGGCGGACGGGTTCGAACTCAGCGACTTCACGCCCTACCTGCTGAACCGGGCGGCCGAGGCGGAATCGCAGCGATTCTCCCGCGTCTACCGCGAGCGCTACGGAATGCTCCGGACCGAGTGGCGCGTGCTCTTCCACCTCGGGCGGTACGGCGAGATGTCGGCCCGCGAGATCTCGGATCGCGCCAGCATCCACAAGACCAAGGTGTCCCGAGCCGTCGCGGCGCTGGAAGGCAAGCGCTTCCTCGAGCGGCGGGCGAGCGAGGCGGACCGGCGCGTGGAGCTCCTGAGCCTGCGCCCGCCGGGGCGCGCGGCCTTCGCCGAGCTGTCGGAGGCGGCGGCCGAGCACGAGCGCGCGCTCGAGATGCGGATCGGGGCGGCGCGGCTGGCCGAGCTGCGCCGCCTCCTGCGGGACCTCGCGGGCTAGCCCCTCGCCAGCAGCGCCTCGATCTCGGCGCGGGACGGCATGGAGGGCGCCGTCCCCGGCCGCGTGACCGAGATCGCGGCGGTCGCGTTGGCGAAGCGCAGTGCGGCCTCGGGCGCCATCCCCTCGGCCAGCGCCACGGCGAAGCCCCCGTTGAAGGCGTCGCCCGCGCCCGTCGTCTCGACCACCGGGCCGGCGTTCAGGGCCGGCACGTGGAGCGCCGTCTTGGCGTCGAACCAGAGGCAGCCGTTCTCGCCCAGCGTGACGATCGCGGCCTTCGCGACACCGCGTGCCAGAAGCGCGGCGGCCGCCCGCTCGGCGCTCGCCAGGTCGCGGACCTCGATGCCGGTGAGTTCGGAGGCCTCCGTCTCGTTCGGCGTGACGTAGTCGCAGAGCGCGAGCATCGCGTCGGGGATCTCCGCCGCCGGGGCCGGGTTCAGGATCGTCGCCGCCCCGCCTGACCGCGCGATGCCGAGCGCGCGGATCGCGGCCTCCTGCGGCTGTTCCAGCTGCGTGACGAAGACCTTCGCGCCGCCGATGACGTCGGCCTGCGCCCAAGCCGTCCACGAATTCTTCCGGCAACGGGGTTTTTTGTGGATTC
>NZ_JBQLZP010000137.1:0-2808 GCF_052168335.1 Roseicyclus sp.
AGGTTGACGCCCGGACGCCGCCGACAGCTCGACACCAGCGAGGTGCAGGTGGCGGGCACGGCGCTGCGCCTGCCGGCCGAGCGGTTCCTCGCGCTGAAGGAGGAGCTTCCGCCGTTCCGGGACGCCCTCCTCGCCACCGCGCAGGCGCTCTACTACCAGGTGATGGTCTCGGCCGCCTGCAACGGCGCGCACGACGCGCGCCAGAGGCTCGCGCGGTGGCTCCTCACCATGCACGACCGTACCGACGGCGACGAGATGGCGCTGACGCAGGAATTCCTCGCCCACATGCTCGGCGTCCGCCGCGCGACGGTCACCGGCGCCGCGACGGCGTTCAAGGCGGCGGGGCTGATCGCCTATGCCCACGGGCGCCTGACGATCCGCGACCGCCCCGGGTTGCAACGCGAAAGCTGCGAATGTTACGATCTCGTGCGGCAGGCCTACGACGAGCTCCTGCCCTGGGATGGCGCGCCGCAGGCATGATCCCTCCCCCGTGTACGCTTGCGGACAGAGGCCGCAGCCGCCGCACCCTATCTTGGTGCAGTTGCAGGTACCTGCAGTTCCCCCACAAGGACGATGGACGGAAGCCTTGGCGCAGATCGATCAGGAAGACCTCGTCTCGAATGCCATTCGGCTCTCGCCCCTCGCGATGGTGCTGACCGACGCGCGGCTGGAGGACATGCCGGTCACCTACGTGAACCGCGCCTTCGAGGTCCTCACGCTCTACAGCAGCGCGTTCGCCCTCGACCGCAACTGCCGCTTTCTCCAGGGCGAGGAGACCGATCCCGCCGACGTGCAGCGCATCCGCGAGGGCATCGCCTCGGGGCGCGAGTTCGAGGTGCGGATCGTCAATCACCGGGCCGACGGCACGCGCTTTCTCAATCACCTCCTCGTCGCCCCGATCCGCGGGCCCGAAGGCGACATCACCGCCCATTTCGGCCTCCTGCGCGAGGTGCCCGAGACGGCGAGGCAGGACGACGCCGCCGCGCTCGCGCTCCTGCGCGAGTTGCAGCACCGGGTGAAGAACCATCTCGCGCTCATCGTCAGCATGATCCGCGTGCAGGCGCGCCGCGAGGTGACGCCGGGCTCGCTCAAGTCCATCAGCCGGCGGATCGAGGCGCTTTCCGTGCTCTATGACGAACTCCTGAACGGTCAGCCGGGCCAAGGCGGCACCGAGGAGATCTCGGCTGGCGCCTATCTCAGCCGCATCGCCTCGGTCGTGACCAGCCTTCAGCCGCGCGGGGCGATCCGCGTCAACGTCGAGTGCGAGGACATCGTCCTGCCGGTGGACCAGGCGGCGCGCCTCGGCCTGTTGCTGTCGGAGTTCCTGACCAACGCGCTCGAGCACGCCTTCGTCGGGCGGACGGCGGGCTTCGTCGAGGTGCGCTTCTACCGGCTGAGCGACGGCGGCGTGCGGCTCTCGGTCGAGGATGACGGCGTGGGGATGCCGGAGGGGTCGGACTGGCCCTTCGGCGCGCCGACCCTCGAGGGGCAGCGCGCGCGGGCCGAGGAGGGTGCGGGCGCGCTCGACACCACCGGGCGCGACCGCGAGGCCGGCGTTGGCGGCAGCATCGTCTCGGCGCTCACGACCTCGCTCGACGCCACGCTCGCCGTCACCCGGCCCCGGCGCGGCACGATCGTGACGGTGGACCTCTAGCCGCGCGGCGGCTCCCACAGCTCGAGCTTGCGGCCGTCGGGGTCCATGATCCAGCCGAAGCGGCCGTATTCGTAGTCCTGGCGGGGCTGCACCTCCTCCACGCCCTCCGCCGCGGCGCGGGCGAGAATGCCGTCGAGATCGTCGACCATCAGGTTCAGCATGAAGGGAAGCGTCGAGGGCGCGAAATACTCCGCCGAACCGAAGGGCGCGAAGATCGTGCGCGCGCCCTCCCCGAAGGCCTCGGCGCTGTGGGAATGCGTGAAGTGGAACCCGCCGAAGTCGTTGACCTCCAGCCCCAGGACGCGCACGTACCACGCCTTCGTGGCGTCCGCGTCGCGGCAGGCGAGGAAGACGCCTCCGACGCCGATGACCTTCGCCATGGCTTTCCCTCCGGCCCCCGCGCATGCAGGATAGCACGGTGCCCCCCCTCAGGGAACGCGCGCGAGGAACTCGGCGAAGGCGGCGCGGTAGGCGGCGGGATCCTCGGCGTAGGACAGGAGGTGGTCGGCCCCGGTCCGGACCGTGACCGTCGGCCCCTGGCGCCGCGCCGCGACGGCGTCCGAGATCGCGGCGGGCACGATCCTGTCGCCCGTCCCGTGGGCGAGGAAGAGCGGCCCCTCGAAGGCCGCCACCGCGTCCACCACCCGCGCCGCGCGCAGGTCCACCGGGCCGAGGGCGGCCAGCCACAGCTCGCCCGCCGGCGCGACCAGCGCAGGCAGCGGCAGGCCGATGGCCGCCGCGACATGGACGAGGACGCCCCGGACGTCGAGCGCGGGCGCATCGAGCGCCAGCGCCACGACGTTCTCCGCGAGGTCGGACCGCGCGAGGAACTGCCCCGCGATCCCGCCGCCCATGCTTTCGGCCACGAGGATCAGGCGGTCATGGCCCTGCGCCGCCATCCATCCGACCGCCGCCGCGAGGTCGCGCCATTCGGTCAGGCCGAAGGCATAGGCGCCCGAGGGGTCGGCGGGCGCGCCCGGATCGTTGCGGTAGGTGATCAGGAGCGTCGGGATGCCCGCCTCCGCCAGCATCGACAGCGCGCGGTAGCCGTCCTCCCCCGCGCCCGCGATGCCGTGGACATAGACCGCGCCGAGCGCCCGTTCGCCCGGCACGTACCAGGCGGGCGCGGGGCCGAGGGGCGTCCCGATCCCGAC
>NZ_JBQLZP010000138.1:0-3327 GCF_052168335.1 Roseicyclus sp.
GCCACGTATTCGTAGGAGGCGACGACCGAGGCGGTGCCCAGCCGGTAGGCCTGCGTGATCGTGTAGCCCACGAAGGACGAGATGACGCCGAGCACGGCGAAGACCCAGAGGTCGTCCGTCTCGGGCCAGACCCAGGCGCGCAGGAGGAAGACGAGGGGGCTGTCCTCCCGGCCCGCGGCGAAGCGGCCATCGCCCGCGACGGCGAAGAAGCCGAGGCTCACCACGATGAAGGCGCACTGGATGTAGATTGCCATGGCGGACGCCGCCGAGCGCGCGCCGAGCTTGCGGGTCAGGACCTGCATTCCCGCGTAGCAGGCCGCCGCGACGACCGGCAGCGCGAGGCTCCAGCGGGGGATGCCGCTCCAGTCGACGCCGGGCGCGACCATGACGCCGACGCCGAGCAGGCCGACCGCGACCGCCAGAAGGCGCCTGCGCCCCACCGGCTCGCCCAGCACGGGGATCGCGAGCAGCGTGATGAAGAGCGGCGCGACGAAGAAGAGCGCCGTCGCCGCGCCCAGCGGCATCGCCGAGATCGCGAGGAAGAACAACATGTTCGCCGCCACGATCAATCCGGCCCGCACGGCGTGGAGCACGGGGCGGTCGGTCCTGAGGAGCGTGGGCCCGCCCTCGAGCATCAGGAAGACGAAGCCCGCGACGAGCGCGATCACCGAGCGGAAGAGGACGATCTGGTGCAGCGGATAGCCCCCGGAGAGGAGCTTGATCAGCATGTCGTTGATCGAGATGCAGAGCATTCCCACGAGGATGAAGAGGATCGCGCGCCCCGTGCGGCCGGAGGCGTCCGTCATGTCCCGCCCCCCGCCGCGAGGCGGCGCGCGAGCGCGCCCGCGTCCGGCCAGGAGACCGTGATCGCAGGCACGGGAACGCCGAGGATGTCGTCCTCGAAGACCGGGCCCTCCGCCCCGCCCCAGGCGCGGTAGACGGCGCGCGCGGCATGGTTCTCCGCCAGCACCTCGAGGCGGAACGCGCCCGACACCGTGGCCGCCGCGGCGGCGGTCAGCGCGCGCCCGATCCCCCTGCCCTTCAGGTCCGGCCGGACATGCAGGTTGTCGAGGAGCGCGCCCTCCCCCGCATCGGGACGCACCGCCGCGAAGCCCGCCAGCGCGCCGTCCTCCCCATGCGCGACCAGCACCCTGCGCCCCGCTCCCGCCTCGGGACGCCACTTCTCGGCCAGCCAGCGGTCGAGCGGCGCGCCGAGACGGTCGGGCGGCAGGATCGCGTCATAGGATGTCCGCCAGCTCGCCGCGTGGAGGCGCGCGATGGCGGGCAGGTCGGTCGGCGTGGCGGCGCGAATAGTTGGCATTCGGGACATGTCGGCACCCTGCCCCCGCCCGCGTCCGGCCGCAACGGGTCACGGCTTGGCGGCCTGGCTGGGCGGAACCGAGGCGGCCTGCTCCCGGATGGCCGTCCCGACGATCACGGCGGCGTCGAGGATGAAGCGCAGCGTCTCGCCGGTCTGCTCGAAGCTGTAGATATGCGGTCCCGTCGCGCTGTCATAGGCGATGTCGAGCTTCAGCCCCGGCGCCGCGTCCTCCGGAGGCGTGGTCACGGCGCGGAAGAGGGTCACCACGTCGGCCACGTCCGGCAGGCTCCACGACCCGTCCGCCGGGTTCAGCACGCGGAGGCTCCAGGGCCCGGCCCGTCCGGCCAGCGACAGCGTGACCTCGCGCACCCGCGTCGGGACGGGGACACCCGCTTCCCCGGCGAGCATCGCCGGCACGTCGGCCCAGAGGCCCATCACCTCGTCCGCCGCGCCCGCGCCCATGCCGAGCTCGAAGGTGAGCGTTCCGTCGACGAAGAGGTCGGCGTGGCATTGCACCCCCGGCGGACCGGGGCGGCACATCAGGATGCGTCCCACCGGCTCGCCCTCGGCCGTCTGGAGCATCAGGACCACGCCGCTCGTCAGGTAGTTGACCGAGACCATGTGCCCCTCGTTCGGCACGAACTCGTAGGCCATGAGGTCCACGCCCCCGTCCGCCCGGCGCGACAGCTGGCAGCCGATCGCGCCTCCGAACAGCCCCGGCTCGGCGGCGAGGCGCACCGGCAGGGTCGGCATGGCGGCGGGGTCGAGCCCCTCGGCGCGCAGCACCTCGGAGCAGCGGGCGGGGTCGAAGGCGAAGGCGGGCCCGAGCCCCGCCAGAAGCGCGACGATGCCGAAACCCGCCGACCAGCGCATCCCCGAACCCTCCGTTCGAACGCAGGGCCGAGGCTAGCACGGCGCGGGGCGCCCGTCACCGCTCGGGCAGCGGGATGAACTCGGCGTCGTCGGTCGGCGGCAGGCGGAAGCGGCCGTGCTGCCAGTCGCCCTCGCGCCAGGCCTCCTTGGCGGCCTCGATCCGCTCCTTCGTGGAGGCGACGAAGTTCCACCAGATGTAGCGCGGCCCCTCCAGCGTGTCGCCGCCGAGGAGCATCACCCGCGCCCCGTCCGGCCCCGCCGTCATCGAGACGCGGTCGCCCGGGCGGAAGACCATCATCCGGCCCGCCTCGAACCGCTCGCCCGCGATCTTCACGGCACCCTGCACCACGTAGGCGCCCCGGTCCTCGTGGTCGTCCGGAAGCGGCAGCTTCGCGCCCGGCTCGAGCACGGCGTCGATGTAGAACATGCCCGAGGCCACGGGCACCGGCGCGCGCTCGCCATAGGCGGTGCCGAGGATCAGGCGCAGGCGCTTGCCCTCGCCCTCGAGCATCGGCAGCGCGTCGCGCCCGGCATGGACGAAGTCCGGCGCGCCATCCTCAGCCCCGGCGGGCAACGCGAGCCAGGTCTGGATGCCCGAGAGCCGGTAGGGCGCGGCCAGCATCTCGCCGTCGATCCGCTCGGAATGGGTGATCCCGTGACCCGCCGTCATCAGGTTCACCGCGCCGGGCTCGATCCACTGGTCGGTCCCGAGGCTGTCGCGGTGGTGGAAGCGGCCCTCGTAGAGGTAGGTCACGGTCGCGAGCCCGATATGCGGATGCGGCCGGATGTCGACGCCGCGCCCGGTGATGAACTCGGCCGGTCCCATCTGGTCGAAGAAGATGAAGGGCCCGACCATCTGCCGCCTGGGCGCGGGCAGCGCGCGGCGCACCTCGAAGTCGCCGAGGTCGCGGGCGCGCGGGACGATGACGGTCTCGATGGCGTCCACGGCGTCGCCGGTGGGGCAGTCGGGATCGAGGGCGGGGTTCCAGCTCATGGGCGCATCTCCTGGTCGGTGTCCCCGAGCATATGGGCGAGGCCGCCGCCGCGCCAATCCGCAGGGTCCGAACAGCTTCGGTTCGCCGACTCACAGAACGCCGGGCGCAAGCTCGCCAACGCCGCGTCGGGCGCCTGGG
>NZ_JBQLZP010000139.1:0-3039 GCF_052168335.1 Roseicyclus sp.
GGCCGGAGCGTTCGCCGTGCTGATCCGCCCCCGTTCCATCATGTCGCGTGCCGAGCCGATTTCGCAGCTCATGCAATCCGCCGCGGCGGCGGCCATCCCGACTTTTGCCAGCGCCAGGATACCCGCGATGCCGGCGCCGTCGAGGCCCTTGCCGGCGTCGTTCAGGATCACCGCCGTCAGGGCCGCCCGGCTGGCGATCGCGGCGGGATAGAGCCCGCCATGAGAGCCCGACACGGCGATCCCGCCGGCATGGCGGCGGGCCACGTCGGTGATCGAATCGAGCAGGATCGGCGTGCCGGTCATGTCAGGACGTCTATAGCTCTTGACGGAATCGAACAATGCAGTTTCACTAATCGGCAATAACCGTTCCGATTAACGGAACGACAGGGGAGGGAAACATGCCGAACGACGAGGCTGTCGTGGGGTCAATCGCCCGCGCCGCGCGTGTGCTCGACGTTCTTGTCGACATGCCCGAAGGCGCGGCGCTGGCCGACGTCGTCGCACGGACGTCCTTCTCCAAGACGACGGCGCATCGGGTTCTCGCGGCTCTCCAGGATGTCGACTACGTGGTGCAGGACCCCGAGGCGCGGACCTACCGGCTGGGCATCCGGCTTGGCGCGCTTGCACGGTCGGCCGCTGCCATCGACATGGCCGGGATCGCGTATTGCGGCATGCGGCGGCTGGCGGATGTGACTGGCGACACGGTCTTCCTGTCCGTTCCGGAAGGCCCTTCGGCCGTCTGCGTCGCTCGCGAGGTCGGGGCCTACCCGATCCGGACGCTGACGCTCGACCGGGGCGACCGGCGGCCGCTCGGCGTGGGTGGCGGCGCGCTTGCGCTTTATTGCGCGATGCCGGCCTCGACGCGCGCCGCCGTCAACCGGGCCAATGCGGCCTGGCTGGCCGAATACGGCTTCGACGCCGAACGGCTCGAGCGTGCGAAGGCCGACTTCGACCGCGTGGGCTACGCCATGAATGCCGGCGGCGTCGTCGCCGCGATGAGCGCCGTGGGCCTGCCGGTGGTGACGGCGGGCGGACGCCTCGCCGCCGCCCTCGCGGTGGGCGCCATCAACGAACGCATGGAGCAGGCGCGGCTGGAGCAGGTGATCCTTCCGGCGCTTCGGGAGGAGACGGCCCGTCTTGCCGCACGATTGAGCGTACGCGAACCGGAGGCCGACACGTGACGCAACCGAATTACGACCGGACGCGGGGCCTCGAGCTCCTGACCATGATGGAACGCATTCGCGCGTTCGAACGGCAGGCGGAGCTTGCGGCGACGCGCGACCGGCTCGTGCTCGGAGCGATTCATCTCTCGATCGGGCAGGAGGCCTGCGCGGCCGGCATCATGGCCGCGCTCCGGCGTGACGACCTGCTTCTGTCGACCCATCGCGGTCACGGCCATACGCTTGCCAAGGGCGCCGATCCCACCGCGATGATGGAAGAGCTGCTTGGCCGCGCGGGCGGATGCTGCGGCGGCAAGGGCGGTTCCATGCATATCGCCGATTTCGGTGTCGGCATGCTGGGCGCGAACGGCGTGGTCTCGGCGAATATCCCGATCGGGGCCGGGGCGGCGCATGGCATCAAGCTACTGGGCGACGACAGGATCGTCGTCGACATCTTCGGCGACGGCGCGATCAACCGGGGGCCCTTCCTCGAGGGGCTGAACTGGGCCGCGGTCTTCGGCTTGCCGGTTCTCTTCGTGTGCGAGGACAACGAGTGGTCGGCCACAACCCGGACATCCGACATGACGGCAGGTGAGGGGGCGGCGGCACGGGCGAGGTCCTTCGGAATCCGCACCATGGTCGTCGACGGAAACGACGTCGAGGCCGTGGCCGACATCGCGCGCGATCTCGTCGCCGCGGTCCGCCACGACCGGCAGCCCGCGTTCCTCCATGCCCGGACCTTCCGGCAGGGCGGGCACACCTATTTCGACCCCGCGACCTATCGCGCCAGGGAGGAAGCCGCCGCACGTATCGCCATCGACGATCCCATCGCCCGGCAACGCGAGATCCTGATCGGCGCGGGTGTGGCCAAGGCGGATCTCGACCGCATCGCGTCCGATGCCTGGGCGGAGATGGAGGCGGCGCTTGCGGCCGCCGCGGCGGCGCCGTTCCCCGAGGACGGATCGGTCTTCGCGGATGTCCAGGACATCGGCTCGCCGGAGTTGGAGGCATACTGATGGGCGTGATGAGCTACGGCGGCGCGGCGCTCGAGGCGCTTCGACAGGCGATGGCCGCGGACCCGACCGTATGGTGCGTCGGCGAGGATCTCGGCCGCGGCGGCGTTTTCGGCCAGTACAAGGGTCTGCGCGAGGAGTTCGGTCCCGACCGCGTGTCCGATGCCCCGATTTCGGAGGCCGCCATCATGGCCGCGGCCTTCGGCGCGGCGATGGTCGGCACGCGTCCCGTCGTCGAGATGCGCTTTGCCGACTTCGCGCTTTGCGCCACGGACGAGCTGATCAACCAGGTCGCCAAGGCGCGCTTCATGTTCGGCGGCCAGTCACGCGCGCCCATGGTCATCCGCAAGCCCATGGGCATGTGGCGCTCGTCGGCGGCGCAGCACTCGCAATCGCTGGAAAGCTGGTATGCCCATATCCCCGGTCTCGTCGTCGCCGTGCCGTCGACCCCGCAGGACAACTTCTCGATGATGAAGGCGGCGATCGCGGCGGACGACCCCGTCGTCTACCTCGAGCACAAGAACATCTGGGCGAACGAGGGCGAGGTGGACGAGGCCGCGCCCTACGAATGGGGCACCGCGCGCATGCGGATGACCGGCGGCGACATCACGATCGTCAGCTGGTCCGACTGCGCCAACCGTGCGGAGGATGCCGGGCGGGCCCTCGCCGCCGAGGGCATCGGCGCGGACGTGATCGACCTGCGCAGCCTTTGGCCCTGGGACCGGGCGGCGGTGATCGAAAGCGCGTCGCGCACGGGCCGGCTTCTCGTGGCGCATGAGAGCGTCGCGGTGGGCGGCTTCGGCGCCGAGGTCGTGGCGACGGTGCTGCAGGAGGCGGACCTCAAGGCACGGCCGCGGCGGATCGGC
>NZ_JBQLZP010000140.1:0-6248 GCF_052168335.1 Roseicyclus sp.
GCCGAAGTCGATGCGCTGGGGGGCGGGGTCGCTGCGCTGGGTGCGGCCCTTGCACTCCATCCTCTGCATCCTGACGACCGAGGCGGGGGCCGAGGTCGTGCCCTTCGAGATCGACGGCATCGCCTCGGGCGACACGACCGAGGGGCACCGCTTCATGGCGCCCGGCCGCTTCGCCGTGACCTCGTTCGAGGACTACGCGCGCAAGCTCAAGGCCGCGCATGTCATCCTCTCGGCCGAGGACCGCGCCGAGGCGATCTGGCACGACGCGACCAACATGGCCTTCGCCTCCGGCCTCGAACTGGTCGAGGACCGGGGGCTTCTGGCCGAGGTCGCGGGCCTCGTCGAATGGCCCGTGGTGCTGATGGGCGCGATCGGGGAGGACTTCCTCGACCTGCCGCCCGAGGTCCTCCAGACCTCGATGAAGGAGCATCAGAAGTTCTTCTCGGTCCGCAACCCCAAGACCGGGCGGATCGAGAAGTTCGTGACGGTCGCCAACCGCGAGACGGCGGATCACGGCGCGACGATCCTGGCGGGCAACCGGAAGGTGCTGGCCGCCCGCCTCTCGGACGCCAAGTTCTTCTGGGAGAACGATCTTCGCGTGGCGAAGGCGGGGATGGACGCGTGGCTCGAGGGCCTGAATTCCGTGACCTTCCACGCCCGCCTCGGCAGCCAGGCGGACCGGATCGCGCGCATCGCCGCGCTCGCCCGCGAGATCGCGCCGATGGTGGGCGCGGATGCCGAAAAGGCCGAGGAGGCCGCGCGCATCGCCAAGGCCGACCTCCGCTCGGGCATGGTGGGGGAGTTCCCGGAGCTTCAGGGCGTGATGGGGCGCTACTACGCGCTGGCCGCCGGCCGGGACGCCGAGGTGGCCGACGCCGCCCGCGACCACTGGCGCCCGATGGGGGCGGGGGACGCGGTGCCGACGGCGCCGGTCTCCGTCGCCGTCTCGCTCGCCGACAAGATCGACACGCTGACGGGTTTCTGGGCCATCGACGAGAAACCGACGGGCTCGAAGGACCCCTTCGCGCTCAGGCGCGCGGCGCTGGGGATCATCCGCATCCTGCTCGACACCGGGCTGAAGCTGCCGCTCGACCGGTTCCATGACGCGCAGCTCCTCCGCCACAAGATCGCGCTGAACCGGCCGAAGGTGGGCGACGACGTCATCGACACGCTGGAGGAGATCGTCGACGAGATCGCCGATCGCGGCGTCTTCGGCGCGGCCTATCACGCCGTCATGGAGCGGCTGACCGAGAAGCCCGCAGAGGGCTCGATCCTCCGCACGGTGGGCGACCTTGTGCCGGACCTCTCGACCGACCTCCTCGCCTTCTTCCACGACCGGCTCAAGGTGCATCTCCGCGACGAGGGCATCCGCCACGACGTGATCGACGCCGCGCTGTCGAAGCCGCCGGTGGACGACCTCGCGCTGGTGGCCGCCCGCGCCCGCGCGCTCCAGGCGGTGCTGAACACGCCCGACGGCGAGAACCTCGTGCAGGGCTACCGCCGCGCCGCCAACATCCTGACCCAGGCCGAGGAGAAGGACGGCGTCGAATACCGCTACGGCGCGGACGTGAAATTCGCCGAGACGGAGGAGGAGCGCGCACTCTTCGCCGCGCTCGCCACCGCGAAGGAGGGCATCGCGCCTGCACTCGCGGCCGAGGATTTCGCCGCCGCCATGGGCCGGATGGCCGCCCTGCGCGCCCCCATCGACGCCTTCTTCGAAGCGGTGCAGGTCAATGCCGAGAACCAGATCGTGCGGCGCAACCGCCTGAACCTCCTGCACCAGATCGTCGAGACCTGCGGGCAGGTGGCCGATCTGTCGCGGATCGAGGGCTAGCCTCCGGGCAGGGCACGACCTACATCGTGGCGTGATTGTAACGTTCCAGTAACCCGGCGGCCCGCGGCGTCAACGGAACTGGACAGGTCGCCCCACGGTTGTATGCTCATGCTGCAACCGCACAATGCGCGGGCCCGACTGGACGGCAGGATGCTCACGACACCCGACTTCTCCGAGATCACGCCCACGGCGGAGATCCGGACCGACCGCCATGGCAACCGCGCGAAGTGCCTTCAGCGGCTGATCCGGCTCGACCTGCCGGTGCCGATGACGGTCGCGCTGCCCTTCGACACGGTGCGCGCCATCGCGCAGGACCGCCTGCCCGACATGGAGGCGCTGATCGGCCTCTTCGGGGACGGCGCGCTGGTCTCCGTCCGCTCCTCGAGCCAGGCGGCGGACTGGGGCGGGCCGGGGACGATCCTGAACATCGGCATGAACGACGCGGTCCACGAGCGGCTGGCGACGACCTTCGGGCAGGATGCGGCGGATGCCTTCTACGTGGGCTTCATCCGCGCCTACGCGGTCAACGTCGTGCGCCTCGACGCCGACGCCTTCGACGGGCCGCTGACGCCGCGCCTGGCCAAGGCGCAGTACGAGGACGAGATGGACGAGGCCTTTCCGCAGGCGCCCGCCGTCCAGCTCGCCGAAGTGCTGAAGAGCATGGCGCGCGCCTGGGAGGGCACGAGCGCGCGGCTTCTCCGGCAGGCGCAGGGCGCGCCGGCGGATGCGGGCCTCGGCCTCGTGGTGCAGCGCATGGCGCGGGGTCCGGGCAAGGGCCTGTCGGGCGCGGGCGTCGTGCAGTTCGTCAACTCCGAGACGGGCGCGCCGCAGGTCACCGGGCGCTACCTGCCGCAGGGGCAGGGGCGCGCGGCGCTGTCGCGCTCGGAAGCCATGTTCATCGAGACGGACCCGCGCGGCCCGGCGCTCGAGGACGACGCGCCCGCGCAGGTGGAGAGCCTGCGCGCCTTCGGCAGCCTGGTGCGGACCCGCCTGCGGGAGGAGATGCAGATCGAGTTCACGCTGATGGACGGCGAGCTGCGCGTGCTCGATGCCGTGCGCGCGCCCCGGACCGCGCGGGCCGAGGTCGCCATCGCCGTCGCGCTGGCCGAGGAGGGCGTGATCGACCGCGACGAGGCGCTGCGCCGGATCGCGCCCAACACGCTGAACCAGCTTCTCCACCGGCAGGTGAAGCCGGGCGCGGCGCGCGACGTGCTGACGCGCGGGATCTCGGCGGCGCCGGGGGCCGCGACGGGCAAGATCGTCTTCTCCGCCGCCGCCGCGCAGCTCTCGCATTCCAAGGGCGAGGCCTGCATCCTCGTCCGCCGCGAGACCAGCCCCGAGGACATCCGCGGGATGCACGCGGCCGAGGGCATCCTGACCGAGCGGGGCGGCATGACCAGCCACGCCGCCGTCATCGCCCGCGGCCTCGGCGTGCCCTGCGTCACGGGGGCGACGCGCCTGCAACTCGACATGCGCAAGAAGACCCTGACCGTTCCGGGGCGCAAGATCTTCCACGAGGGCGACGTCATCACGGTCGACGGCTCCTCGGGCGAGGTGCTGGTGGGCACGGCCGAGATGGTCGAGCCCGCGCTCGGCGGCGCCTTCGCGACGCTGATGGACTGGGCCGACGCCGCCCGCGACATCGGAATCCGCGCCAATGCCGACACGCCCGAGGACGCGGCCATGGCGCAGCGCTTCGGCGTGGACGGGATCGGCCTCTGCCGGACCGAGCACATGTTCTTCGACCAGAGCCGTCTGACGGTGATGCGCGAGATGATCTTCGCCGAGAACCCGTCCGACCGGGCGGCGGCGCT
The DNA here is from genome assembly GCF_052168335.1 of Roseicyclus sp. Classification (GTDB taxonomy): domain Bacteria; phylum Pseudomonadota; class Alphaproteobacteria; order Rhodobacterales; family Rhodobacteraceae; genus Roseibacterium. The sequence continues at coordinate 3,649 of NZ_JBQLZP010000140.1, forward strand.
CGAGCTTCTCCTGCCGATGCAGCGCGACGACTTCACCGAGCTCTTCCAGATCATGCAGGGCCAGCCGGTCTGCATCCGCCTCTTCGATCCGCCGCTGCACGAGTTCCTGCCCGGCGACCGCGAGGGCATCCGCGCGCTCGCCGAGGCGATGGACCTGCCCCTGTCGCGCGTGGCCAGCCGGATCGAGAGCTTGCAGGAATTCAACCCGATGCTGGGGATGCGGGGCGTCAGGCTCGGGATCACGGTGCCCGAGATTTACGAAATGCAGGCCCGCGCCATCTTCGAGGCGACGCTGAAGGCGTCCAAGAAGGGGGCGGCCGTGGTGCCCGAGATCATGATCCCGCTCGTCTCCGCCCGCCGCGAGGTGGAACTGGTGAAGGCCAGGATCGACGCCGTCGCCTCCGCCGTACGGAGCGAGACGGGCCGCGACTTCACCTATCGGCTGGGCGTGATGGTCGAGACCCCGCGCGCCGCGCTGCGCTCGGGCGAGATCGCGGAACATTCCGCGTTTCTCTCCTTCGGCACCAATGACCTGACGCAGATGACCTACGGCCTCAGCCGCGACGACGCGGGGCGCTTCATGTCGGCCTATGTCAGCCAGGGCGTCTTCGCCGAGGACCCGTTCCAGCAGCTCGATCTCGACGGTGTGGGCGAGTTGCTGCTGCTCGGCGCCGCGCGGGGCAGGGCGACCCGGCCCGAGGTCATGCTGTCGATGTGCGGCGAGCACGCCGGCCACCCCGATTCGATCGGCTTCTGCCGCCGCGCGGGGTTCGATTACGTGAGCTGTTCGCCCTTCCGGGTGCCGGTGGCGAAGCTGGCGGCGGCGCAATTGTCCATCGCGGACAAGGCATTGGGCCGGGATCTTCATCCGGACTTGAGTGAAGCCGACTGATTGTTTACGCGGTGTTAACAACTTTTTGCGTCGCATCCGGCGGTGTCCGCTAGATTCGGTGCCGATTTTGGCTTGTCAGGGTTTCGCGCTAAGACTCCGCGAATCGCTGGAGACGAGAACGGGCACGAAGTCCGTCGGGGAAAGGGTAACATGCCGAGACGTCTTGCGCTGGCCGCGATGGCCGCCGGCCTTGCCATGCTCGCCGCGCCGGTCCTGGCCGAAGATGTCACGCTGTCGACCTCGACGGCGCCGGGGGGCGGCATCTCCACCCGTCTGGGCGGCCTCATGGGGATCGAGATGGCCTCGCTCTCCACGCTGTCCGAGACCCGCCTGCGCCGGCTCGCCACGCCTTACGAGGGCGGCGACGCGGCGGACCCGCGCATCCTGTCCAATGCCGAGCTCGACCGTCTGCGCACGCCGCGCGGCGACGCGGAATGGCGCTGCCTCACCGAGGCGCTCTACTTCGAGGCCCGCGGCGAGCCGATCGAGGGCCAGTACGCCGTGGCCGAGGTCATCCTCAACCGCGTCGACAGCCCGAACTATCCCGACACGGTCTGCGAGGTCGTGAGCGAGGGCACCGGGCGGCCCTTCGCCTGCCAGTTCACCTATACCTGCGACGGACGGCCCGAGGAGGTGACGGACGCGCAGGCCTGGCACCGGCTCGGCCACATCGCGCGCATCATGCTGGAGGGGGCGCCCCGCGACCTCACCGCCGACGCCACGCATTACCATGCCGACTGGGTCAACCCGCGCTGGTCGCGCATCTATCCGCGCACCGCCGAGTACGGCGTCCACGTCTTCTACCGCCAGCAGTACTGATCCGTCGCCTTCGGGCCCGGTCCCGCCGCTTGCCGTCATCGAATCCCCCGTGCGGAAGTGCTAGGCCGGGGGCATGACCGACGAGCTCTCCACCGCCTTCACCCACCCGTCCGAACGCGCCAAGGCCACTGCCTCAGGCGCGCCGCGCGACCGCATCTCGATGACCGACCACCTCCGTGAGGTCGAGATCGGCGCCTTCCAGACCGAGCGCGGCGTGCGCCAGACGATCCGCTTCGACGTGGTGGTGGAGGTCGAGACCCGCGCCGAGACCGCCGCCGACGACGTCGACCGCATCCTGTCCTACGACACGATCGTGGAGGCGATCGACGCCGCGCTGGCGGCGGAGCGGGTGAACCTCCTCGAGACGCTGGCCGCGCGGATCGCGGACGGCATCCTCGCGCATCCGCTGGCCGCGCGGGTCTTCGTCCGCATCGGCAAGCTCGACCGGGGGCCCTATACGCTCGCCGTCGAGATCGTGCGCGAGGCGCCGCCCGGCCGCCGCCGCCTGCGCCTCCTGGCGGAGCACGCGCCGCACCCCGTGGTGGTGTTCCTCTCGAACGCCGCCGTCCTGCGGCCCGACCTGCCCGCGTTGCTCGACCGGCTGGAGGAGCCGCGCGTGCCGCTGATCCTCTGCGTCGACCGGCCGGAGGCGCCGGTGCCCCGCGCCGGCCACCCCATGCCGCAGCGGCGCATCGACCTCCTGGCCATCGAGCAGGAGGCCTGGGTGCTGGCCGCGCGCGACCCCCGCTGCGTGGTGGTGGACAGCCGGACCGAGCTCGACTGGGCCATGCGGCACGGGCGGATCAGCGTCTGGGCGCCCTCGAAGCTGGTGCTCGACGCCGTCGAGGGACCCGATGCGCGGGTGACCGCGCCCCTGGCGCTTGCCCAT
>NZ_JBQLZP010000141.1:0-2925 GCF_052168335.1 Roseicyclus sp.
CCCGTGCACCAAGTGCCTGTTTTCATATGATTAAAGTAAGAACTGCGGGCCGGGCATAAGCGGATTCCGACCAGTGGTCCCGAAAGGCGCAAATCGCTCCCCATTCCGGCCATACTGCCGCCAGCATTGGAGGGAAAGAAGGTCTCATTCGTTTTGGGAGTGAGCCCATGATGCGTTTTTTCAGCCTGCTCGTTTTCGCCCTTGCCTCGAGCGTCATTTCCACGCTCCCGGTTTCGGCCAATCCCGAGGCCCGCATCCGCGGCGATGCGGTCCAGGTCTCCTACCCGGTCCCGGGCAACGGCATCCATGTCGTGGCCAACGACAACGGCGGCAGCGTCGTGGGCTATGCCCAGGCTGTGGCGCGGTTGCGCGGGCAGGATACGCTGGTGGTGTTCAACGGCCGCTGCGCCTCGGCCTGCACGCTCTTCCTCGCGCTCGAGGATCACAGAACCTGTGTCGCGCCCGGCGCGTCCTTCCTGTTCCACGGCGCCCACGGCGCGAACCACGACATGAACGAGTGGGGCACGCGTTTCATGATGGGCCAGTACCCCGAATGGGTGCGGACCTGGATCGCGCGGAACGGCGGCCTGACCAGCCGCGTGATCCGCATGGATTACGCCTACGCGTCGCAGTTCATGCGGACCTGCCGCGTCACCTCGACCTGACCGGCGCGCGCCTGTTTCCGCCGGTCCGGAGCTCTCCGGACCGCCAGGGACCGAGGCGCGGCGCCGAGATCAGTAGGGGTCGACGACCGTGGAGGGCGGCAGTTCCGCGACGGGCGAGCCGCCGAGCAGCGCGAGGATGAGGCCGACGCACTGTTCCTCGCAGACCGCCTGCTCCTCCGGCCGCGTCGGGATGCGGCAGGTGAGGGACTGGTCGCTTCCGCCAAGGATCAGGTCCAGCTCGCGCTGGAGCGCGGACCGGTCGCTGCGGATGTCCCAGATGTAGTCGCACTGCTGCGACAGGGACTCGACGTTCTGGGCGAGGGCTGTCGTTGCGCCGCCGGTATGCGCCGTGATTGCGGCGAGGGCGACGAGCGTTCCGAATTTCCTGTTCATAATTCCTATCAAGCTCCAATGAACCCGCGTCGCAAAGCGCGACAGGGCAGACTCCGACGCCGCCTCCCCCGACCACTGACGGCGCCGATGCCGCAAAATAGCCAAATTCCAAGCCTCTTTTCAACGTCTTTGCCCAATTTCCGCCCCAAAAAATGGAAACAATTTGTGCGCTCCAGATGTTGGAGCGCGCAGGGTGCCGAACCCAACATGTTGCGGCTCTTCCCATGATGTATTGCCGGATCGCTGATCCGGGCTGGCGAGGTGTGATGCGGATCGGCAACACTCGAGGGGCGCTGCCGGCCGGGTCATGGCCCGACCGCCCGGGTCGCGGCGCCATGCGGAGCATTGACATCGCGCGTCGATTTCCCGACCCTCCGCGCATCGTCGCCGCGTGACTTGCAGAAAAAAACGTTGACCCGGGACAGCACCACGCACGACGTCATCCTGCTTGCGGACATGACGCGGGACGGAGACCACGCGCTGCGCATCCGCCGCGAGGTCGAGTGCCTCGCGCGCCGCGGCTACAGGGTCGCGCTCTGCCATCTTGCCTCGGGCGGCAGGCGGCCCGTCGCGCCCGACATCCGCCATTGCCTGCGCCATGGCCTGGCCGAGGCGGTGGCTCCCGACGCCGCCATCTCCGCGCGGCTCGCACTCGTCTTCTCGCCCGCCCGCCTGAGACCGCCCCCGGGCGGGCTTGCCGATATCCGCGCCGGACGTGTCGTCCTGATCGTCGACACGCCGCCCGATCCCGCCCGCATGGGCCACTGGTTCGCCTTCGCCTTCGGGCCGATGTCCTGGGCGCCGACGAACCGCTGGGTGCGCGCGGGACTGGCCGAGCTCGGCTATCCCGTCGCGCTCGAGGCCGAGGACTGGCGCGCCATCGCGGCGCCGGTCCCGCCGCGTCCCGCCGAGGCGCCCGTCCGCCTGCGCCCCGTCGTGGGCACGATCACCACGCGCGGCCCCGGCCAGTGGCCGGCGGACACGGCGGAGGTCGACGCCCTCTATCCGGCGGACGGGCCGTTCGATGTCTGGATGCTCGGCGCGCCGCCCCGGCACATCCGGCGGTCCTGCGCCGCGGCGGCGAGCTGGACGATCCTCTCGCCCCGCGACACCACGCTCGCCCGCTTCGTCGAGGCCGTGGACGCGCTGGTCTTCTATCCGGGCGAGGAGGCGGCCGAACTGCCCGAGGCCGCGATCGCCGCGGCCATGGTTTCGGGGCGCATCGTCGTCCTTCCCCCGCGGCTCAGGCCGCATTTCGGAGCGGGCGCCCTCTACGCCACGCCCGACGCGGCCGCGGACGCGCTGGCCGACCTTCTCGGGGACGAGGCGGCGCGCGAGAACCTGCGGAGCACGGCGCGGGAGTGGTGCGGCCACCTCTGGTCCGAGGCCGCCTATCTGGAACGGATCGGCCGGATGATCGGCCCGCCCGCGGCCGTCTTCCGGCGCCGCGCCGCGCCCTCGCGCAAGCGCGCGCTCTTCGTGCCGTCGAACGGCATCGGCATCGGGCACGCCACGCGCCTCCTCGCGATCGCGCGCCGGATCGAGGACGAAGTGGAACCGGTCTTCGCGAGCCTCGGGCAGGCCAGCCGGATCATCGAGTCCTTCGGCTACGCGGCGGAATACATCCCGTCGCATTCCGATATCGGCGCGACGCTGCCGCGCTGGGACGCCTGGTTCCAGCACGAGCTGGCCGAGATCGTCGAGCGCCAGCGGCCCGATGTCGTCGTCTTCGACGGCAACAACCCCACGCCGGGGCTGCTGCGCGCCGCCACGGTCTACGGCGACTGCCGCCTCGTCTGGGTGCGGCGCGGCATGAATCCCGCGACGCCCTCGCCCTGGCTCGGCAACGCGCGGTTCTTCGACTGCA
>NZ_JBQLZP010000142.1:0-5017 GCF_052168335.1 Roseicyclus sp.
CTGGCCGACGGCCTGCCCGAGAGCGGCCCCGAGCCGCGCGAGGCCGATCCGGCGCCGGACGAGGGGCGCGAGCGGGAGCCGCGGGCCTGAGATGCTGAGCTTCGACGGCCTCGTCGCGGTCTGCGTCCTCTACGTGGCGGGGCTGTTCGGCGTGGCCTTCCTCGCCGAGAAACGCGCGATGGAGGGCAAGGCGCGCTGGCTGAACTCGCCCATCACCTACACGCTCAGCCTGTCGATCTACACCACGGCCTGGACGTTCTACGGGGCGGTGGGCTCGGCGGCGCGCTCGGGGCTCGAGTTCCTGACGATCTATCTCGGGCCCACGCTCGTCTTCATCGGCTGGTTCTGGCTCCTGCGGAAGATGGTGCGGATCGGGCGGGCGCAGCGGATCACCTCCATCGCCGACATGATCTCGAGCCGCTACGGCAAGTCGGGCGGCCTCGCGGCGCTGGTGACGGTGCTCATGGTCATCGGGGCCACGCCCTACATCGCGCTCCAGCTCCAGTCGGTCGTGCTCAGCTTCTCGGTCTTCGCCCGGCCCGGAGCGCTCGGCGCGCCCGACGCCGAGCAGACGGCGGTGTGGGTCGCGGCGGGCCTCGCGCTCTTCACCATCGTCTTCGGCACGCGCTCGCTCGACGTGAACGAGCGGCACCCGGGCCTCGTCTCGGCCATCGCCGTCGAGGCCATCGTGAAGCTCTTCGCGCTCCTCGCGGTGGGCATCTTCGTCGTCTGGGGCGTGGCGGACGGCCCGGCCGACATGATCGCCCGCATCGAGGCGAGCCCGGTTGCGAGCGCCGAATGGAACGGGGCGCGCTGGCTCGGGCTCACCGCGCTCTCGGCCTTCGCGATCCTCTGCCTGCCGCGCATGTTCCAGGTCCTCGTCGTCGAGAACTCGGACGAGCGGCACCTCGCCACGGCGGGCTGGGCCTTTCCGCTCTACATGCTGCTCATCAGCCTCTTCGTCGTGCCCATCGCGGTCGTCGGGCTGAGCCTGCCGGGGGCGGGGCCGAACCCGGACCTCTTCGTCCTGACGGTGCCCCTGAGCCTCGGCCAGGAGGCGCTCGGCCTGCTCGTCTTTCTCGGCGGCTTCTCGGCGGCGACCTCGATGGTGATCGTGGCGGCGCTGGCGCTCTCCACGATGGTCTCGAACCACATCCTCGTGCCCCTCTGGCTCCGGGCGACGCGGCACGAGGACCCGATGTCGGGCGACATGCGGCGCGTGGCGCTGATGGCCCGCCGCCTGTCGATCGGCGGCGTCCTCTTTCTCGGCCTCGGCTACTACCGCCTGTCGGGGGGCGCGGAGGCGCTGGCGGCCATCGGTCTCATCGCCTTCCTCGGCGTGTCGCAGATCCTGCCCGCGCTGCTCGGCGGCATCCTCTGGCGGGGCGCGACGCGCACCGGCGCGGCGCTCGGCATCGGGACGGGCTTCCTGATCTGGGCCTGGCTCCTCCTGCTGCCGAACATCGCCGAGACGGGCGGGCTGATGCCCTCGATCCTCGAGGCCGGGCCCTTCGGCCTTTCGTGGCTGAGCCCCGCGACGCCGCTGGGCCTGCAGGCGACCGACCCGCTGCTGACGGCGATGATCCTGTCGCTCGGGCTCAACACGCTGATGTTCATCACGGGGTCGCTCTTCTCGTTCCCGAGCCCGCTCGAGCGGCTGCAGGGCGCGCAGTTCGTCAACGTCTACGACCATTCCCGCGCGCTTCTGGGCTGGCGCGGGGCGGCGGGGACGGCGGACGACCTGCTGACCATGGCGCAGCGCATCCTCGGCGCGGGCCGCGCCGGGCGCCTCTTCCAGGAGGCCGCGCGGCGGCAGGGGCGGGAGGGCGCGCTGCCCGAGCCCACGCCCGACTTCCTCGAGCGGCTGGAGCGCGAGCTGGCCGGGTCGGTGGGCGCGGCGACGGCACACGCGATGGTGGCCCAGATCACCGGGGGCGCCAGCGTGTCGGTCCGCGACCTCCTCGCCGTGGCCGACGAGACGGCGCAGATCATGGAGTATTCCAGCCAGCTCGAGGCCAAGTCCGCCGAGCTCGCCCGCACCGCCGCCCGCCTGCGCGAGGCCAACCAGAAGCTGACCGAGCTGTCGGTCCAGAAGGACGCCTTCCTCAGCCAGATCAGCCACGAGCTCCGCACGCCGATGACCTCGATCCGCTCCTTCTCGGAGATCCTGATGCAGTCGGACGCGCTGGACGACGCGGGGCGCGCGCGCTTCAGCCGGATCATCCACGACGAGAGCCTGCGGCTCACGCGGCTGCTCGACGACCTGCTCGATCTCAGCGTGCTCGAGAACGGCCGCGTGTCGCTGAACGAGGCGCCCGCGCGCCTGTCGGAGGTGCTCGACCGCGCCACCTATGCGGCCGGCGCGCTGGAGGAGGGGGGGCGCGTCGCGATCCTGCGCGACCGTCAGGCCGAGGATGTCGTGCTCCTGACAGACGCGGACCGCCTCGCGCAGGTCTTCATCAACCTCATCTCCAACGCGCAGAAGTACTGCGACGCCGAGGCGCCCGAACTGCGCATCGAGGTGAGCCGCGCGGGCGACGCGGTCGACATCCTCTTTTCCGACAACGGCCGGGGCATCCCCGCGCGCCAGCAGGCGCTGATCTTCGAGAAGTTCGCCCGCCTCGACACCGCGCGCGGCGTTCCGGGCGCGGGCCTCGGCCTCGCCATCAGCCGCGAGATCATGGCGCGCCTCGGAGGGAGCCTCAGCTACGAGCCGGGCAGGCGGGGGACGCGGTTCCGCGTGCGCCTGCCGATGCGCGCGCTGCGCGCCGCCTGAGCGCCGCGGTTGAGACAGTGTTAACCCCGCTCGTGGCAGAACGGGGAGACAAGGATCGAGGCCGACCGCACCCGTAGCATGACCGAAGAACCGGACCCAGCGACCTCTGCCGGGCGGGGCGTCATCGCCCGTGTCGTCGCCGCGCACCGGCGCGGCGCGGAGGCGGCGCGCGACCGGGCGCCGGTGCTCGGCCGCGCCTGGGGCAGGGCGCTCCGTCACGCGGCCGTGCCCTTCCGCGGCCTCGAACTGGCGCTGGGCGAGACGACGGTACGCGAAGGCGCCAGCCTCTCCGACGCGGCGGAGGCGCTGCCCGAGCACGGTCTCGTCGTCGTGCTCGAGGATCGCGACGGCAAGCGGGGGATCTTCGCGCTGTCCCACGGGGCGGTCGATGCGCTGATCGAGGTGCAGACCACGGGGCGGGTCGAGGCGACCGCGCTGCCGCCGCGCCCCTCGACCCGCATCGACGAGGCGCTCACCCGCGACTTCATCGACATCACGCTCGCCGCCTTCGCCCGCGAGACCGACACGATCGGCGACCGGGACTGGGCCGACAGGCTCGGCTACGGCAGCCCGATCGCGGACCGGCGGCAGCTCAACCTGCTCCTGCCCGAACATGGATACCACGTCCTCACCGCCGCCCTGCGGTTCGGGGGCGAGCGGGGGGGTAGCGCGCTGATCGCCGTGCCGCGCACGGGCCGCGCGCCCGGAGGCGGCACGGAGCCCACGGAACAGCCGGAGACGTGGCGCAGCGGCCTCGAGGCCGCGCTGGGCGAGGTGGAACTGGACCTCGACGCGGTCCTCCTGCGGGTGAAGCGTCCGCTCGGCGAGGTCGAGCGGCTGGAGCCCGGCTACCTCATCCGCTTCGATCCGGGCGCCCTCGCCTCGGTCGCGCTCGAGACCCCGTCGGGGCGGCGCGTGGTCACGGGGCGGCTCGGGCAGGTCGGCGGGCGGCGCGCACTGCGCCTTTCCGACGGGTCCGGCGCCGCCGATGCGCGCCCTGCGCCCTCCGCCGCCCCGGCACCGCTCCCCCCGGCGGGTTACCCTGACGCCGGTTTCCCGGCGTCCGGCTTTCCCGCGGCCGGCCTTTACGCCCGGGGCTTTCCGGCGCCCGGATTTCCCGCCCCCGGCCTACCCGAGGACGAGCCCTGGTCGCCGCAACCCGCCGCGATGCCCGGGCCCGCCGCCCTGCCCGAGCCGGGCGCCCCGCCGCCCTGGGAGATGCCGGAGATGGGCTTCGGTCCCGCGGGCGATGCGGACGTCCCCCTCGGCCTCGACCCATCCGGCCTCCCCGGCACCTGATCGCCGCGCCATTGCATTCGCCCGAAGGCCGCGCCACCTTGCGCTCGGGCCGCACCGCGGGGTGGCCGAGGGCAAGGGGAGACAGGCCGATGGGTGCGGGCGATTTCCGGGCGAAGGCGTTGGCGGGCGAGCCGCTGGCCGGAACCTTCATGAAGACCCCCGCGGTCGAGATCCTCGAGGTGCTGATCCTCGCGGGCCTCGATTTCGTCTGCCTCGACGCCGAGCATGCGCCCTTCGACCGCGCCGCGCTCAACGTGCTCTGCGCGCTGGCGCGGGCCGCGGACTTCCCCGTGCTGGTCCGCGTGCCCTCCGGCAGCGCCGAGCAGATCGGCATGGCGCTCGACGCGGGCGCGGACGGGATCGTCGTGCCCCATGTCATCGACGCCGCCACCGCCGCGCGGGTGGCGCGCGCCGCGCGCTTCGGCGCGGGCGGTCGCGGCTATGCCGGCTCGACCCGCTGGGCGGGCTACGGCACCGGGACCATGCCCGAGCTGCTCGCCGCCTCCCGCGAGGGAACCCTCGTCGTCGCCCAGATCGAGGACCCCGAGGCCGTCGAGGCGGTGGAGGAGATCGCCGCCACACGCGGCATCGACGCGCTGTTCCTCGGGCCCGCGGACCTGACGGTGGGCTATGGCCACCAGACCCAGGACAATCCCGACCTCGAGCGGGCGCTCGCGCGGGTCGGCGCCGCGGCGCGGGCCGCGGGCCGCGCCTACATGACCTTCGTTGCCGATGCCGAGCGCGCCCGCGCGCTCCATGCCGCGCACGGGGTCACCTGCTTCTTCATCGCCTCCGAACACGCCTGGATGCTGCAGGGCGCCCGGCGCGCCGTGGCCGGGATCCGCGAGATCGGCTGATCTGCCGCGGATTGACCACAATCGTTTCCAAATTCCGACCAGATCCCGAGGGATGCTGCGCCTGTAATCGTGTCCCCGGCAGAAC
>NZ_JBQLZP010000143.1:0-11286 GCF_052168335.1 Roseicyclus sp.
CCGGCCGCTCCGGGGGGACGCGCCCCGCCGGGTGGAATCCGCCGTGACGGAGGACCCCGACTTCGGGCCGATGCTCACGCTCCACGGCGGGATCGAGGCCGGCGACGCCCGGCGCCTCGACGCGTTCCTCGCCGGGCTCGACGCGGTGCCTCCCCTCGCCGCCATGAACAGTCCCGGCGGCGACGTGGACGAGGCGCTGAGGATCGGCCGCCTCCTGCGGGAGCGCGAGCTGGACACGCTGATCCCCGCGGGCGCCGCCTGTTTCTCCGCCTGTCCCTACGCGCTGGCGGGCGGGGTCGAGCGCCGCGTCTCGGCGCAGGGCTCCGTCGGGCTGCACCAGCACTACTACGACGCGCCGGGCTACATGCCGGTCTATTTCGCCGTAGAGGACATCCAGCGCAACCAGGGCGAGACGATGGCCTACCTGATCGAGATGGGCGTCGATCCGGGCGTGATGGTCCACGGCCTCTCCACCCCGCCGCAGGAGATCTACGTGCTGGTGGAGGAGGAACTGATCGACAGCCGCCTCGCAACGGCGATGGTGGACTAGGCGCCCCTCGGAGGCAGGTAGGACGCGCCGACGAGGCGGAGGTAGTCCTCCTCGCTCACCATGATCTTGGTCTTGTCGGCCTTGCCGTCGAGCACCAGGAAGCAGTGCCCGTGCACGGCACACCAGAGCGCGTAGGCCCTTGCGTGCACCTCGGGATGGTCCGGCGGCAGGCCGAGGTGCTCGGCCACCACGCGGACGACGATGGCGAACTTGCCCTCGCCCTCCTCGGCCAGCGCCTCGTCCTCGGCATGGGTGCTGGCATGGCCGAACATGACCGCGAAGATCCCCGGCTCGCGCCGCGCGAAGCCGATATAGGCGCGGCCGAGCGCCACGACGCGCTCCGGATCGCCCGCCGGGTGCGCGTCGGCCGCCGCCTGCATCGCGTCGCCCATCCGGTGCATCGCGGCGAGGATCACCGCATGCATGATCTCCTCGCGGTCCTTGAAGTGCTTGTAGGGGGCCGCCGTGCTGACGCCGGCCATGCGGCAGGCCTCGGCGATGGAGAATCCATCCGGCCCGCGCGCCTCGACCAGGTGCCGGACGGCCTCCAGCAACTGCTCCCGCAGCGCGCCGTGATGGTAATTCTTTCGTTTCTGCGTCAATGGCTTGCCCGCCCATAAGTTAGTGTCGCTAACTTTGCGCTTGCCGAAGTTAGCATCGCTTACATATGTTAGCGACACTAACTTCGCAACCTCTCGGGGAGGCAGGACATGGATACGGCAGACCAGGCACGGACGCGACCGGGATTCCTTCGTGGCGCGGGCCGCGTGGCGCTGACGCTTCTCGTGATCGGCGCCGGTGCGGGCGCGGGGGTCGCGGGATATGGCGTTCTCGCCGCCCGCGCCTCGCAGGCCGAGGGGCCGCCGCCCGCGCCCCGGACCGTCGTGGCGCCCGAGGTGCTGCGCCTGACCGACAGCGTGACGCTCACCCGCCGGTTCACCGGCCAGTTCGAGGCCGCGCAGGAGGCTGCGCTCGGCTTCGAGGAGGGTGGCACCATTGCAGAGGTTCTGGTGCGCGAGGGCGACGCGGTTGCCATGGGCGACGTGGTCGCACGGCTCGACACGCGGCTCCTGGAGGCCGAGCGGACCCGGCTGGAAGCGTCCCGCGCCGCGCTCGACGCGCAGGCGGAACTTGCCCGGCGGACGAACGCGCGGCAGGAGCAGCTGCGCGCCCAGGGCCATGTCGCGCAGCAGCGCCTCGACGAGACCTCGCTCCAGCTCGCCCAGCTCGAGGCGTCGCTGGCCGAGGTGGACGCGGCCCTCGTCGCCGTCGAGGTGCGCCTGTCCAAGACCGAGATCCGCGCGCCCTTCGCGGGGCGGATCGGTGCGCGCCTTCTCGATGCAGGCGCGGTGGCGGGACCGGGTGCCGCGGTCGTGACGCTCCTCGAGGATGCGCCCGCGCGCTTCCGCGTCGCGCTCGACCCCGCGCTCGCGGGACGGCTGGTGCCGCGCGCGGCGGTGGAGATCGAGACGGCGGGCGGACGGCTTCCCGCACGGCTCGCCGAGCTTGCGCCCGAGCTCGACGCCGCCACCCGCGCCCGCGTCGCCTTCTTCGACCTCGCGCCTGGCACGGAGGCGCCCCCCGCCCGCGCCAGCGGCGACGTGATCCTTCCCGAGATCCGGGCCGAGCGCGGCGCCTGGGTGCCGCTGGCCGCGCTGCGTCAGGGGCCGCGCGGGGCCTGGACGCTTCTGACCCTGGCCGAGGACGAGACAATCGCGCTCGAGGCGGCGGAGATCCTGCATCTCGACGGCGAGCGCGCCTATGTGCGCGGCAGCTTCGCGGACGGTGCGCTCTACCTGCCGGGCGGCACGCACCGCGTCGTCCCCGGCGAACCCGTGACGCTGGCGGAGGTCCGGTGATGCGCAGCCTCGGCAACCTCACCTGGCGCGAGCCCCGGATCGTCGCGCTCGCCCTGCTCGTCATCGTCGCAGCCGGTCTTTCGGCGCTCGTCTCCATCGGGCGGCAGGAAGACCCGACGATCACCAACATCTTCGCCACCGTCACCACGGTCTATCCCGGGGCGGAGCCCGCCCGCGTCGAGGCGCTGGTCACGGTCGAGATCGAGGAGGCGCTGCGCGAGATCGCGGAGGTCGCCGTGATCGAGTCGACCTCGGCCGCGGGAATTTCCATCGTCTCGGTCGAGCTGGTCGAGACCATCGCCGAGGACCGGATCGAGCAGGTCTGGTCCGAGCTTCGCGATGCCCTTTCGGATATCGCGCCGACCCTGCCCTCGGGCGCGCTCGAGCCGGAACTCGGCACCGACGGCGCGGGCGCCTTCGGCGCCATCGTGGCGCTGACGCCCGCGCGCGAAGGCGTGCCCCTGACGCTCATCGGGCGCTACGGCGAGGCGCTGGGCGACATCCTCAGGAACGTGCCCGGCACCAGCATGGTCGAACTTTACGGCCTGCCCGAGGAGGAGATCACCGTCACGCTCGACGCCGCGCGCGCGGCGTCGCTGGGGCTGAGCGCCGCGCAGGTCGCGCAGGCGGTGCAGGCGGCGGACGCCAAGCTCCGCGCGGGCGAGGTCACGGGCGCCTCGGACGAACTGGTGGTCGAGGTCGCGGGCGAGATCGAGAGCCTCGCGCGCCTCTCGGCCATCGTTCTGCGCGAGGGGGCGGAGGGCGCGACGCTCCGCCTCGGCGACATCGCCGACATCGCGCGCGGGCCCCGCACGCCCGTGGCGGAGGCGGCTGTGCAGAACGGTCTCCCGGCCGTGCTGGTGGCGGCGAAGCTGGAGGACGGTCTTCAGGTCGACGTCTGGGCCGCGCAGGTGCGCGCCGCGCTGGCCGCCTTCGAGGCGGAGCTGCCCGGCGGGATCGACGCCGCCCTTGTCTTCGACCAGTCCACCTATACCGCCGAGCGGCTGGCCGAGGTGGGCGCGAACATGGCGCTCGGCGTCGGGCTGGTGGTCGCCGTGCTCCTCCTGACCCTCGGGCTCCGCGCCGCGCTGATCGTGGCGGTGATCCTGCCCGTGGTCAGCCTCGCGAGCCTCGCCACGATGAACGCCATCGCGCTGCCGATCCACCAGATGAGCGTCACCGGCATGATCGTGGCCCTCGGCCTTCTGGTGGACGCGGGCATCGTGATGACCGACGAGGTCGGACGGCGGCTGCGTGCGGGCGCCACCCGCGCACGGGCCGTGGCCGACAGCGTCTCGCGCCTGACCATGCCGCTCTTCGCCTCGACGGCGACGACGGCGCTCAGCTTCATGCCGATGATCCTCCTGCCGGGACCGGCGGGCGACTTCGTCGGCTCCATCGCGCTGGCCGTCGTCATCATGCTCGGCTGGTCCTTCGTGGTGGCCGTGGCGATCACGCCGGCCATCGCGGGATGGCTGCTGCCCGACGGCGCGGGCGGGCGCTTCGCGGGCGGCCTGCCCTCGGGCGCGCTCGGCCGGGTCGTCGCCGCCTCGCTCCGGTGGTCGGTGTCGAACCCGGTGCGCTCCATCGCGCTGTCGCTGGTGCTGCCGGTGCTCGGCTTCGCCAGTCTGCCGCTCTTGACGGCGCAGTTCTTCCCCGGCGTCGACCGCGACCAGTTCACCGTCGAGGTGGACATGGCGCCTGGCACCGCGCTGACCGCGACGCAAGGTGTCGTCGCCCGCCACGACGCCGCGCTCGCGGGCACCCCCGGGATCGAGAGCGTCACCTGGGTCGTCGGCCGGTCGGCGCCCGCCTTCTACTACAACGTTGTCTCGGACCGCGACGGCGCGCCGGGCTTCGCCCATGCGCTTGTGCGGACGTCTTCCGCCGACGCGACGGCGGAGATCCTGCCGCTGCTCCAGCAGGATCTCCCGCGTCTCGCACCCGAGGCGCAGGTGCTCGTCCGCGGTCTCGTGCAGGGCCCGCCGGTGGATGCGCCGGTCGAGCTCCGCATCGTGGGGCCCGAGGTCGCGACGCTGCGCGAGGAGGGCGCGCGCCTCCGCCAACTCGTCGCGGCAGAGGAGGCCGTCACCCTCGCCCGCGCCTCGATCTCGGAGGGGGCGCCGAAGCTGGTGCTCGACGTGAACGAGGCCGAGGCACGACGGCTCGGCCTCAGCCTCGCGGACGTCGCGGGCCAGATGGAGGCCGCGCTCGTCGGCATGACCGGCGGCTCGCTCGTGGAGGGGACGGAGGAGCTGCCCGTCCGCGTCCGCCTCGGCGACGGGCTCAGGGCCGATCCCGCGGCGATCCGCGACATGGGCCTCCTGCCCGGCGATGCCGTCGCGCGGGCGCTGGGCGGCGATCATCCCGCCGTGCCCCTATCCGCCGTGGCCGAGGTCCGGCTCGAGCCCGGCGAAGGCACGATCACCCGCCGGAACGGCGAGCGCGCGAACACCGTGCAGGCCTTCCTCGTCGAGGGCGTCCTGCCCGAGGAGGCGCTGGCCGACATCCGCGCCGCCATGGCGGAGCAGGGCTTCGCGCTGCCGCCCGGCTACCGGCTCGAGATCGGCGGGGACAGCGACGCGCGGTCCTCGACGCTCAACAACCTCCTGGCGCCGCTCGGCCTGATCGTGACGCTTTCCATTGCGGTCGTCGTGATGACCTTCCGCTCCTTCCGCCTCGCGAGCGTAGCGCTGGTGGTCAGCGGGCTTTCGGCCGGTCTCTCGATGCTGGCGCTGGCGATCTTCCAGTATCCCTTCGGGATCAACGCGATCATCGGGCTCATCGGCTCGATCGGGGTGTCGATCAACGCCGCGCTCATCATCATGACGGCGCTCCAGGAGAACGCCGAGGCGGCGGCGGGCGAGCCCGGGGCGATGGTCGGCGTCGTGATGGACAGCTCGCGCCACATCACCTCGACCACGGTGACGACCTTCGGCGGGTTCCTTCCGCTGATCCTCGCGGGCGGCGGCTTCTGGCCGCCCTTCGCGATGGCGGTGGCGGGTGGCGTGCTCCTGTCCACCGTCGTCAGCTTCTACTTCACGCCTGCCGCGTTCCGCCTCGTCTACGCGCGGCGGCGCGGTGCCGCGCAGGACGCGCCCGCGCCAGCGGTCGCCGTGCTGCGGGCGGCGGAGTGACCGGCGGTCAAACGCGACGATTTCGTGAAATCTGGTCGGAGTGAGAGGATTCGAACCTCCGGCCCCTGCCTCCCGAAGACAGTGCTCTACCAGGCTGAGCTACACTCCGACCGTGGCGGGCGGGGTAGCGCCTCGGGCGGGGTTTGGCAAGTCCCTCATTGGGCTCCTCACTCGGCCCCCTCACTCTGCGGCGTCGGTCAGCTTCTCCATCGCGCTGACCCTCGGACGCACGCCCGTGTCGGGGTGCGAGCGGGTCTGCAGCACCGGCGCGGCGGAGGTGCTGCCCCTCAGGCTCTCGCGGAGCACGATGTAGAGGCCGCTCGCGATGATGATCGCGGCGCCCACCCAGGTCCAGAGATCGGCAAACTCGTCGAAGAAGAAGAACCCGAAGACCGCCGCCCAGAGGAGTTGCGAATACTGCATCGGCGCGACGATCGCCGCGTCCGCCGCCTTGTAGGCCGCGATGATGAGAAGGCCGCCCGCGAAGCCGAAGACCGACATCGCGGCGAACATCGCGAAATGGACGCCTTCGACCGGCACGTAGACGAAGGGCAGGAGCGACCCCATGACGATCGCGTTGGCCATCATCGGGTAGAGGAGGAGCACCGCGCTCCGCTCGTCGCGGCCGATCTTGCGGATGATGACCGCGATGAGCGAACTGCCGATCGAGGCGGTCAGCGCCGCCGCGTGCCCGAGGCTGAGCTCGGACGCGCCGGGGCGGAGCACGACGATGACGCCGATCAGCCCGACGATCACCGCGCCCCAGCGGTGGAGGCCGACGCGTTCGCCGAGGATCGGGATCGACAGGACCGTGATCAGCATCGGCGCCGCGAAGAGGATGGCGTAGACCTCGGCCAGCGGCAGGGTCGAGAAGGCGTAGAAGGCAGTCCCCGCAACGAGGACCGAACACCCGGTGCGCAGCGCCGTCCACCAGGGATGCACGGGCAGGAGCGTCCCGCTCGTCCGGTCGCGCATCAGCATCAGCGTGATGAGCGGGAAGGACAGGAGCGTCGAGAAGAAGACGATCTGGAACGGCGAGAAGGTCTGGCCGAGCTGCTTGATGAAGACGTCATGCGTCGCGTACAGCGCGAACGCCAGTAGCGCGAAGCCCGCGCCTGTCAGGTTGCGTCTGTCGACCGGCATTTGGGAGGTTTCCGAAGCTCTCCCTGGACGTGTGCCACAATCGGCCCCGGGGCGGAAGCCGCCTCGGAGCCCGGTCGCGGTCGCCGCCGTCGAGCGTCAGACGCGCGCGGCGAGTTTCGCGACGATGGCGTCGCCCATCTCGGCGGTGGAAACGGGCGTCTTGCCTTCCTCGCCGAGGAGGTCCGCCGTCCTCAGCCCGTCGGCCAGCACCGCCTCGACCGCGCGCTCGAGCCGGTCGGCCTCGGCCCCGAGGTCGAAGGAGTAGCGCAGCGCCATGGCGAAGGAGAGGATGCAGGCGATCGGGTTCGCCTTGCCCTGCCCCGCGATGTCCGGGGCCGAGCCGTGGACGGGTTCGTACAGCGCCTTGGGCCGCCCGTTCTCCATCGGGGCGCCGAGCGAGGCCGAGGGCAGCATCCCCAGCGACCCCGTCAGCATCGCCGCGAGGTCCGACAGGAGGTCGCCGAAGAGGTTGTCGGTCACGATCACGTCGAACTGCTTGGGCCAGCGGGTGAGCTGCATCGCGCCTGCGTCGGCGTACATGTGCGACAGCTCGACGTCCGGATACTCGGCGTCGTGAACCTCCTGCACCACCTCGCGCCAGAGCACGCCCGATTCCATCACGTTGGCCTTCTCCATCGAGCAGACCTTGTTGTTGCGCTTGCGGGCGAGCTCGAAGGCGGAGCGGGCGACGCGGGCGATCTCGCTCTCGGTGTACCGCTGGGTGTTGATGCCCACGCGCTCGTTGCCCTCGGTGTGGATGCCGCGCGGCTCGCCGAAATAGACGCCCGAGGTGAGCTCGCGGATGATCATGATGTCGAGGCCGGCGACCACGTCCTTCTTCAGCGACGAGAAATCGGCCAGCGCGTCGAAGCACTGGGCGGGGCGGAGGTTGGCGTAGAGGTCCATCTCCTTGCGCAGGCGCAGGAGCCCGCGCTCGGGCTTCACGGAGAAGTCGAGCTTGTCGTATTTCGGCCCGCCCACCGCGCCGAGGAGGACGGCGTCGACCTCCTGCGCCCTGGCCATCGTGGCGTCCGTCAGCGGCGTGCCGTGCGCATCGTAGGCGCAGCCGCCCACGAGGTCCTCGGTCACGTCGAAGGCGATGCCCTGCGTGCCGAACCAGTCGATGACCTTGCGCACCTCGGCCATGACCTCGGGGCCGATTCCGTCGCCGGGAAGGATGAGCAAGGAGCGGCTGGTCATGGTCTTGGTCCCTCGTGGTGTGATGTCGCCATCGCCTAGTCCGCGCCTCGCGGAGGGTCAAGTGAGCATGGGCGACAGGCCCGCGGCCAGCGTGTCCCGGAGCGCTTGCGGTGGTCAGAACCTGAGGTCCACCCAGACCAGCCGGTGCGCCGAGGCGCTGGCCGCCATCTCCGCCGATATACCGAGGAGGGGCTCCGCCCCCGGCCAGAGGATGCCCGAGCCCGTCACCGTGAGGTCCGCCGCGGGAAGGATGTAGTCGACGCGGAGCGCGCCCGTTCGCGGCCATTCCGCCGTCGCCGTGCCCGCGCCGCCCTCGGGCGCGGGGTCCCGCACAGCGGGATGTCCGAGGAGCGCCCGTAGCGCCTCGCGCCGCCCCTCGCCGCGGTCGGGGTCGAGGTTGAGTGTGCCCGCGATCGCGAAGGCCTGCGCGGCAAAGGGCGGACCCTCCGGCGTCCAACCGTCGAGGTAGAGCCGCCAGAACCGGATCTCGTCGGCGTTGCGCAGGCCGTTGCGGTCCTCCGGCCCGTCGAAGACCGGGGCGGAGGCGTGACCGGCCAGCAGGTGGAAGGGCCCCGAGGGCGTCAGGATCTCCACGTCCCACGCGCCGACATGATGGAGCCGCAGGAGATCGAGCGCGGCCTCGGGCGTGACCGGGGCGGCGGAACTCTCCGGCAGGTCGGCCCAGCGGAAGGCGGTGAAGTCGCGCACCGCGCCGAAGGGTAAGCGGGACAGGAGCGCCATGCCCCCGTCGCCGGTAAAGTAGCCGAAGCCGTGGGCGTCGCGCGCCCGGTGGCTGCGTCCGTCGCCGTCGAGGTCGATGCCGGTCGGCCGCCCGCTGTTGGGGGATAGCGCAAGACGGTGGGGATAGGGTCGCCCGACCGCCTCCAGCGCCCCGGCGAGCGCGGTCAGCGCGGCGAGGCCCGCGTCGTAATCGATGTCGAGAAGGAGGAGGATGTCGGCATCGGCCGCCGCGATCACCTCGCGCGCGGCCAGAACCTGCGGATCGTCGCCCGAGACGATGTCGGCGAGCAGACGGCCCGGCCCGTCGCGGGAAAGGCCGGCGTGGTAGACCGCGAGGCGGAAGCTCTCGGCGTGGGCTCCGGCGCCCGCGGGAATGCCCGCTAGCGCGACAAGGCCGGCGAGGGCGGCGCGTCGGCCGCGAGCGACGCCGTGAGACGCGCGCGCCGCTGGCCGATCATGTCGGCGATCCGCCCCATGGCGAGACCCCGCATCAGAAGGCTCAGCGGAATGAACATCCAAATCGTGATTCCCCAGACGAGCGCATGCGGTGAGTTGAGCACGGCGATCTGGACATGGTTCGCCGCCACGACCGCCACCACCGGCAGGACGAATGGCGCGAAAATCCCGAAGATAACGTTAACGAGGGAGTCGCGGCGCAACCTTTTCACAACGTCGCCGCCCGTGGTCGGGTCGAAGGTCGGCAGGTTGATCCACACGTTGAACGAGGTGCCCCGGTTCGGCCACTGGTGCAGCCGGATGAGCAGCGCGAAGACGAAGATCGAGATCAGCATGACGAGCGTCGCGATGCCGGTCATGCCGCGGATCTGGTTCAGCGTGAAGGGATCGACGCCGGGCGGGATGTGCGCCTCGATCATCTGGACGGGGCTGAACGGCAGGTCCAGCGCGTTCGCCACGACGATGCCGAAGGCGTTGACGATGAGCGACAGGCTCGACCCCTCGCCCGGTGCGGCATTGGCGACGAGGCTCAGCATGAAGAGCGTCACGAACAGCGTCAGGATGCGGACCCGGTTGAAGGGCGGGGCGTCGCGGAACTCGACCAGGCCGGGGTAGGTCGCGGCGTATTCCATGCCGACGAACACGCCCAGCGCGAGGGCGACCAGCGTCACGACCTGCGTGCCCTCGGGCGTCGTGCCCGGGATAAGCAGCGACGGCGTCGCGATCACCACGACGGCGATCAGCGCGCGGGCCACTGCACCAACGAGTTGGGTCAGCACTCGATCTACCTCAATCTCGAAGCCGGTTGCCCCGACTCCTAATTTTTGAATCGGTCCGCTGAGTGACCCGCTCGGTCCAAAATTGAGATGAATGGACCGAGACGGCGCCATAACCGCCCGAATTTTGCCACAAATCTGCCCAGATCTGTCCGGTCGCGCAAGCGCGCGGCGGTCATGGCGGTGCCGTGCCGCGCCAATTGCAGGCGCGACTGTGCCGCAAATGCATCAGTGGGTTAGCCGATCAGACCCAGGGACGGCTCTGCGAGGCGGCTGCCTCGAAGCTGTCGATGGACGCCGCCTTTTCGAGCGTGAGGCCGATGTCGTCGAGGCCGTTCAGAAGGCAGTGCTTGCGGAAGGGATCGACCTCGAAGGCGATCTCGCCCCCGTCGGGCCCGGTGATCGTCTGCGTCTCGAGGTCGACCGTCACGATGGCGTTCGCGCCGCGCTGGGCGTCGTCCATCAGCCGGTCCACGTCCTCCTGCGGCAGGACGATCGGCAGGATGCCGTTCTTGAAGCAGTTGTTGAAGAAGATGTCCGCGAAGGAGGGCGCGATCACGCAGCGGATGCCGAAGTCGAGGAGCGCCCAGGGCGCGTGCTCCCGCGAGGAGCCGCAGCCGAAGTTCTCGCCCGCGACGAGGATCTGCGCGTCGCGGTAGGCGGGCCGGTTCAGCACGAAGTCCGGGATCTCGTTGCCGTCCGCGTCGTAGCGCATCTCGTCGAAGAGGTTCCGCCCGAGGCCCGACCGCTTGATGGTCTTCAGGAACTGCTTGGGGATGATCATGTCGGTATCGACGTTGATCAGCGGCAGCGGCGCGGCGACGCCCGTGAGCCTGGTGAACTTTTCCATCGCGTCACTCCTTCGGTCGGGTGTTCCGATAGCGTGGCGGCCGGCCGGGGGCAAGCGGCACGGGCGACACGGGCTGCCTCATTGCGGGGGCTGGGGGGCCGGAACCTCGAAGGTCAGGCTCGCCCACAGCGTGCGCCAGTCCGGCGCGCCCTCGGACCCGTCGCCGGGCTCCAGCGCGACGGAATGCACGAGGTACTGCATTCCCGGCCGCACCGACAGGACGACGATGCCGTTGCTGTCGGACTCGTGCACCGTCCGCGTCGCCGGACCGCCGGCCTCGGGGCGCGCGAAGACCTCGACCTGGGCCATGCGCCGCGGCGCGCCGTCGAGCCAGAGCTGCACCGGCAACGCCCCGGCGAGATCGTCGGTATAGGGATTGGCGAGCGCCACGAACTCGGTGCGGAACCCCACGACGCGGTCGTCGCCGCGCCCGTGGCCCATGGCGACGAGCGCCTTGGCGAAGCGGACATGCTCCTCCCGGATGGGCGTGCCCGCCTCCGGCCAGGCGCCGTCGGCCTCGAGCGTGGCGCCGAGGCCCATGTTCCGGGCGAAGGCGAGGAACCGCGCCGAATCG
>NZ_JBQLZP010000144.1:0-2772 GCF_052168335.1 Roseicyclus sp.
CGGGGCCGCGCGACGCGGCCCCGTCGGAATTGCACGCCTCGGAAGGCGCTTACATGCCGCCCATGGTCACGCGGTTGGCGACCGTCGCCTGAACCTCGGCCAGTTCCGGATCGGACACGAGGCCGTAGGCCGCGAGCGGGCCGAAGGGTCCTGCGATGTCGTCGGAGACGAAGAACTCGGCGTATTCCTGGAGGCCCGGGATCACGTCGAGATGCGCCGCCTTGATGTAGAAGAACAGCGGGCGCGACACCGGGTATTCGCCGGTCGAGATCGTGTCGACGGAGGGCGTGACGCCGTTCATCGTCGCGACCTGCAGGCGGTCGGTGTTGTTCTCGTAGAAGGACAGGCCGAAGACGCCGATGCCCTCGGGGTTGGCGTTGATGCGCGCGAGCGTCTCGGTGTAGTCGCCGTCGATGTCGACGGACACGCCGTCGGCGCGGATCTCGAGGCAGGCCTCCTCGGCGGCATCCTCGTCCATGCCCATGTCCATCATCGCCTGCATCGAGCCGGTGGCCTCGCAGCCCTCGAGGATCACGTTCTCCTCGAAGACCTCGCGCGTGCCGTGACGCGTGCCGGGGATGTAGGCCGCGATCGCCTGGTCGGGCAGTTCGGGGTTGACCTGCGACCAGGTCGTGTTCGGGTTGGCGACCATCGCACCGTCCACCGGCAGGTTCGCGGCCAGCGCGAGGTACCAGTCGGAGGGGGTGAAGGCGAAGGAGGGACCGTTGATGTCGGAGGCGAAGACGATCCCGTCATAGCCGATGCGGACCTCGATGATGTCGGTCACGCCGTTGGCCGCGCAGGTCTCGATCTCCGACTCGCGGATCGAGCGCGACGAGTTCGCGATGTCGATCGTGTTCTCGCCGACACCCTCGCAGAAGCGGCGCAGACCCGTGGACGAGCCGCCCGACTCGACCACCGGGGTCGGGAAGTCGAAGTTCTCGCCGAAGGCTTCGGCGACGATGGAGGCGTAGGGCAGAACCGTGGAGGAACCCGCGATCTGCACGTTGTCGCGCGACTGTGCCGCCGCGGAGACCGCCGTGAGCGCGAGGACCGCGATGGCGGCCGTGGAAAGCTTGAGATGAGACATGACTTCTCCTGAGGTTTTGTCCGGGACGCAACCGTCCTCCGCCGCTCGATACCGCCGCCGAGTGACGTTTCTATAAAATTAAGATTACACTTTTATGACAATTCCCGGGGGCATCGGGGATGCCGACCCATGATCTCTAATTGTCTGACATGAAAGAGAATTTTCTGAATCCCGGCGCAAGATGCTCGATTTTCGCGAGGCCTCCTTGTGACTCTCGGGAATGCCCGGCCGCTCTTCGCCAGGTGCGTCGTTCCAGACCCTCCCGCGTCACGTCCTCCTGAGCAGAAGCAGCGCCACCAGCGCCGCGACGCCGACGCCCGCGGTCAGCCAGATGGCGGAGAGGCCCCAGGCCGCCAGGGCCGCGCCGAAGATCAGGGGCGCCGCGGCCTGGAGGATGCGGGCGGGCGCGTTCAGCCAGCCGATGCGTTGCCCGTAGCCCGCCGCCCCGAAGAGCGCGAGTGGCAGCGTCCCCTTCGCGATCGTGAGGATGCCGTTTCCCGCACCGTGCAGCAGCGCGAAGGCGTAGGCCGCCGGTCCGCCCACGGCGACCAGGGCCACGGCCGCCACGGGATGCGCGGCGGCGGCGACGCGGGTGGAGATCAGCGGGTGGTATCGCCGCAGGAACCCGAACTCGAGGACGCGCGCCGCGACCTGTGCCGGTCCGATCAGCGCGCCGGCGGCGATGGCGACGGCCGTGCTCGCTCCGGCCTCGCGGAGCAGGCCGGGCAGATGGGCGGCCATGGCGGTCGAGTTGAACCAGGTGGCCGCGAACACGAAGGCGAGGAGCGACAACGCAAAGGGCGACGGTGGCGGACCCTCGTGCGGTTCGGGTGCGGACGTGGGGACGGTCTTCGTGCCGCCGGGAAGGACCGCGTTCAGCGGCAGGGCGAGGAACAGGTGGATCAGCGCCCAGCCGAGGCAGGCCTCGCGCCATCCCCATGTCGCGAGCATCAGGCCCGACAGCGGCCAGCCCACCGTGCTCGCGAACCCGGCGATGAGCGTGATGCCGGTGATCGGGCCCCGCGCGTCCTTGCCGTAGATGCCCGCGAGCGTGGCGAAGCCCGCCTCGTAGAGGCCGATCCCCATGCCGAGCCCGATGACGCCCCAGCCGAGGAACAGGAAGACCGGCGACGGCGCCGCGGCGAGGAGGCCCAGACCCGCCGCGAAGACGAGGTTCGACAGCATGAGGACGCCGCGCCCGCCCGAGCCGTCGATGCGCGCCCCGGCCCAGGGGCCGACGATGGCGGAGACGACCATGGCCATCGAGAACGCGCCGAAGACCCAGACCGGGGACAGACCGAGATCCTCGGCCATCGGCACGGCCAGAACGGCGGGGATGTAGTAGCTCGACGCCCAGCTCACCGTGAGCGAGGTGCCGAGGGCGGCGACGATGCCGCCGCGCCGCGCGGGCGCAAGTCTCGGGATCATGGCGGGTCAGCGGATGCAGCGCGCCGGCGGGACGCAGGCCCCGCCGGTCTGCCTCATGCCATCGTCCAGAGCTGGAACAGGAGCCCCGCCGCGAAGGCCCCGCTCAGCGACAGGCCGATGTAGAGCGCGAAGACGGGCGGACGCGCGATGGCCCAGACCGCCATCGCCGCGGGGATCGAGGTCACGCCGCCCGCGACGAGGAAGGCCATTCCGGCGCCCGGTGCCATGCCCTGCTCCATCAGCCCGCCGACCAG
>NZ_JBQLZP010000145.1:0-3161 GCF_052168335.1 Roseicyclus sp.
GTCGCGGCCGAGCCGCTCGGCCCCGACGGGCAGCGCGGCGTCATCGTCAACACCGCCTCCGTCGCGGCCTTCGACGGGCAGGTGGGGCAGGTGGCCTATTCCGCCTCCAAGGGCGGCGTCGTCGGCATGACCCTTCCGATGGCGCGCGACCTCGCGGACAAGGGCGTGCGCGTCATGGCCATCGCGCCGGGCCTGTTCCTGACGCCGATGCTGAAGGGCCTGCCGCAGGAGGTGCAGGACAGCCTCGGGGCGCAGGTGCCCTTCCCCTCGCGCCTCGGCGAGCCGTCGGAATACGCCGCGCTGGTCCTGCACATCGTGGAGAACCCGATGCTGAACGGCGAGGTCATCCGCCTTGACGGCGCGATCCGCATGGCGCCGAGGTGAAGGGATGACCGGCAACGAGGTCCTGATCGCGGGCGGCGGCATCGCGGGGCTGACCCTCGCGCTGACGCTGCACCAGATCGGCGTGCCCGCCCGCGTCTTCGAGGCCGCGCCCGACATGAAGCCGCAGGGGGTGGGCATCAACCTCCAGCCGAACGCGGTGCGCGAGCTCTTCGACCTCGGGATCGGGGCCGGGGCGCTCGACGGGGTGGGGCTGCCCGCGCTCGAATGGGCGCTCGTCGGCCTCAACGGGGCCGAGGTCCATGCCGAGCCGAGGGGCCTCGCCGCAGGCTACAACTGGCCGCAATACGCCGTTCATCGCGGCGCGTTCCTGATGCTCCTCTACCGCACGGCGGTCGAGCGGCTCGGGGCGGGGGCCATCGTGACCGACGCGCGCGTGACGGGCTACGAGGCCGACGGCGACGGCGTGACCGCGCGGATCGTCCAGGGCGACGGCGCGACCTCGACCGCGCGCGGCGCGCTGCTGATCGGGGCGGACGGCATCCGGTCCGCCATCCGGGCGCAGATGCATCCCGACCAGGGGCCGATCCACTGGGGCGGGGCGCTGATGTGGCGGGGGACGGTGCGCGCCAGGCCGATCCGCACCGGCTCCTCCTTCGTCGGGCTCGGCACCAGCCGCCAGCGCATGGTGATCTACCCGATCTCGCGGCCCGACGCGTCCGGCCATGCGTTGATCAACTGGATCGCCGAGGTGACGGTCGACAACACCGAGGGCTGGGGCAGCGACCGCTGGTTCATCCCGGCCGAGACGCGCGACTTCGTCCACCATTTCGAGGCCTTCCGCTACCCCTGGCTCGACGTGCCTGCGATGCTCGAGGCCTCGGACGTGGCCTACGTCAACCCGATGATCGACCGCGACCCGGTGCCGACCTGGGTGGCGGGGCGCGTGGCGCTGATGGGGGATGCGGCGCATGCGATGTATCCCACCGGCTCCAACGGCGCGAGCCAGGCGATCGTCGATGCCCGCACCGTCGGGGCGATGTTCCTCAGGCACGGCGTCGGGCCCGAGGCGCTGGCGGCCTACGACGCGGCGCTCTGCGGCCCGGTCTCGGACCTCGTGCTCAGGAACCGGCAGGCGGGGCCCTTCGGCCTGCTGACCCTGGTGGACGAGCGCTGCGGCGGCGTCTTCGAGGACATCGACGCCGTCATCCCGGCCGAGGAGCGCGCGGCGTTCATCGCCGACTACAAGCGCGCGGCGGGCTTCGCCGCCGAACGGCTGAACGCGGCGCCTCCGACGATCCCGCCGGGCGCGCGCGTCGGTGGCGCGGACGTCGCGTAGGGCTGGCATCCGCCCGAAAAACCGGACACATCTTGGAGGCCCGGCGCGTGACCCCGCGCCCGGCAGCCAGACGAGGAACCCGAAAGATGACCCGCCACAACTCCACCGCCGCGCTCCGCGCCCTCGACGCGGCGCACCATCTCCACCCGTTCACGAACACCCGCGAGCTGAACGCGAAGGGCGCGCGGGTGATCACGACGGCGGACGGCGTCTGGCTGACCGACAGCGAGGGCAACCGCATCCTCGACGGGATGGCCGGCCTCTGGTGCACGGCGGTCGGCTACGGCCGGGACGAGATCGTGGACGCGGTCGCCGCGCAGATGCGCGAGCTGCCCTTCTACAACGTCTTCTTCCAGACGACGCATCCCCCGGTGGTGGAGCTCTCCGGGCTGCTGGCCGAGCTCACGCCGCCGCAGTTCAATCGCTTCTTCTACTGCTCCTCGGGGTCGGAGGCGAACGACACGATCTTCCGCCTCGTCACCTACTACTGGCAGCTTCTCGACCAGCCGCAGCGCAACGTGATCGTCTCGCGGCGGGGGGCGTACCACGGCTCGACCGTGGCCGCCGCCGCCGTGGGCGGGTTCGACCCGATGCACGCGCAGCCGGGCCTGCCGGTCGGCAACGTCTTCCACGCGCCGCGCCCCGGCTGGTGGTCGGCGGGCGGCGACCTCTCGCCCGAGGAGTTCGGCCGCAAGACCGCACGCGAGACGCTGGCCCTCATCGACGGAATCGGCGTCAACCGCGTCGCGGCCTTCATCGCCGAGCCGATCATGGGCGCGGGCGGCGTCATCATCCCGCCCGAGAGCTACTGGCCCGAGCTCTGGGCCGGGCTGAAGGAGCGCGGCGTTCTCCTGATCTCGGACGAGGTGATCTGCGGCTTCGGGCGCACCGGCAACTGGTTCGGCTGCGAGACCTACGGGACCGAGCCCGACTTCATGACGATGGCCAAGGCGCTGACCTCGGGCTACGTGCCGATGGGCGCGGTGGCCGTCTCGGACCGCATCGCCGATGTCCTGATCGAGAAGGGCGACGAGTTCACCCACGGCTACACCTACGCGGGCCACCCCGCCGCCGCCGCCGCCGCGCTGGTGAACCTGCGCATCCTGCGCGACGAGAAGCTGGTCGAGCGCGTGGCCGAGGACATCGGGCCCTATCTCCAGGAGAAGTGGCGCGGACTGGCCGATCACCCGCTGGTCGGCGAGGCGGTGATGAAAGGGCTCGTCGGCGCGCTCCAGCTCTGCACCGACAAGACGGCGCGCAGGGGCTTTCCCGAGGGCGTCGAGGTCGGCCTGATCTGCCGCGAGCATTCCTTCAACGCCGGTCTCGTGATGCGCGCGGTCGGCGAACGCATGGTCGTGGCGCCGCCCCTCGTCCTCAGCCGGGAAGAGGCCGACCTCCTGATCGCGCGGGCGACGCAGGCGCTCGACCGGACGGAGGCCGACCTGAGGAAGACGGGCGTGATCTAGACCGCGTCGCCGCC
>NZ_JBQLZP010000146.1:0-2335 GCF_052168335.1 Roseicyclus sp.
GTCCGACTTGTGCAGCCCGCCCAGCATCCGGTCCATGTCGCTGAGGCTCGTGGACACGCCCGCGAGCTTGCCCTGCCGGTTGTGCGCCGCGTTCCCCGTCTGCACCGCCTCGTGCAGCGCCGAGAGGAAGGACTTGAAGCCGCGGTTCGTCGTGCCGGTCGAGGCGAGCTTGAAGAGGTCGCTCTCGGCCTCGACGATCTGCTCGTCCGGGCTCCGGTCGTCGCGCATGGTGCGCGCGCGGTCCGAGATCGAGGCGCCGAGGTCGATCAGCGCGCGGCGCACGGCGAGGTCGTGGATGAGCTGGGCGTAGTCGCGCGCCGCCGAGGTCGCGATGGCCGAGAGCTGGAGCTGCACGAGATACTTCGCGCCGCCGAGCTCCTTCAGGCCCGCCACGTCGGCGACGAAGTTCTTCAGCGTGGTGGCGTCCGTCGCGAGCCCCTTGGTGATGCGCGCGGCGGCGAGCTGGAAGATCTCGCGGTGCACGGGATCGAAGAAGTGGTCGGGCTTCACCAGGTCCTCGACGCGGTCGAGCACGTCGTTGGAGCTGAGGATGGCGCCGAGGAGCTGCTGCTCGGCCTCGATGTTGTGCGGAAGCACCTTGCCGTCTTCGGTGGTGGGCGTGCCCGCCCCGGGCACGGGAACCTGCTCGTTCATGTCTGACCCTCGCCTTTCGGTCCCTCCGTCCGCGCCTCGCGGAGGGTGTCCGGCGGGTATAGCCGACCCGCCTGCGGGAGGGTCAATCGGCGAAATCTGTGAGTATCCTGTGGGCCATTTCGACCGCAAGATCCGGTGGTCCGCCTGCGTCCTGCCGCTTTATCTTGCGTGAACCCTAACAGAAATGTGTCGGATTCGCCACGGCCAAAGGGGCGCCGGCGAACGCCGCGATCAGTCCAGTCCGCGGGCCGTCCGCCAGCCGTCCGGATCGACGAGGAATCGCTCGACCTCGGCGAGCGTCTCCGCCCCGAAGTCGCCGCCGCGCCGGGCCTCGGCGATCACGTCGGCCCAGGTCGCGAGGTAGTGGAGCCGGAGCCCGTGCTCGGCCAGGCGCTCCTCCGTCCCGGGCATGACGCCGTAGTAGAAGACGACGGCCGTGTGCCCGCAGGTCGCCCCCGCGGCCCGGATCGCGTCCACGAACTTCAGCTTCGAGCCGCCGTCGGTGGTGAGGTCCTCGACGAGGAGCACCCGGTCCCCCTCGCGCATCTCGCCCTCGATCTGCGCAGTGCGCCCGTAGCCCTTGGGCTTCTTGCGCACGTAGGACATCGGCAGGCCCATCCGCTCGGCCACGAAGGCCGCGAAGGGGATGCCCGCGGTCTCGCCGCCGGCGATGTTGTCGAAGGCCTCGAGGCCCGCGGCCTCCATCACGGTGCAGCAGAGGAAGTCCATCAGCGTGGCGCGGACGCGCGGGTAGGAGATGATCTTGCGGCAGTCGATGTAGGTCGGCGCCTGCTTGCCGCTGGCATGGGTGTAAGGCTGCTCGGTGTTGAAGTGCACCGCGCCGATGTCGAGGAGCATCCGGGCGGAGAGGCGGGCCATGGTGGCGCGGTCGGGATAGGCGGTGGGGATCATGGCGCGGTCCTCGTCTTGGCCGGATTTTCGTACGAAAATCCGCAGGTTGCGAAAATTCGTACGGATTTTCGGGCGGTCATGCCACCACGTGCCAGTGCAGCGGATGGCCGGGGTCGAAGAGCGTGACGGGGCCCGCGCCGGTCTCGATCTTCGCCGGATAGGCGCAGGGCGTCTCCCGCTTCTCGAGCGTGATCCTGTCCTCGTTGGGCGCGAGCCCGTAGCGCGCGGGGCCGTTTAGCGCGGCGAAGCCCTCGAGCCGGTCAAGCGCGCCCTCCTCCTCGAAGACATGCGCGAGGCACGACAGCGTGTTCGTGGCCGAGAAGACGCCGGCGCAGCCGCAGGCGCTCTCCTTGTTCGGGTCGGTGTGCGGCGCGCTGTCGGTACCGAGGAAGAAGCGCGGATTGCCCGAGGTCGCGGCGCGGCGGAGCGCAAGCTGGTGCGTCGAGCGCTTGGCGACCGGCAGGCAGTAGTAATGCGGTCGGATGCCGCCCACGAGCATGTGGTTGCGGTTGATCATCAGGTGATGCGTCGTGATCGTGCCCGCGATGTCGCCCGCAGCCTCCGCCACGTAGTCGATGCCCTGCGAGGTCGTGATGTGCTCGAGCGTCACCTTGAGCTCGGGCAGGTCGCGGCGCAGCGGCTCGAGCACCGTCTCGAGGAAGACCTGTTCGCGGTCGAAGATGTCGATCTCCGGCGTCGTCACCTCGCCGTGGATGCAGAGCGGCAGGCCCACCTCCGCCATCTTCTCGAGCACCGGCATGACGCGGGC
>NZ_JBQLZP010000147.1:0-7908 GCF_052168335.1 Roseicyclus sp.
GAGGCGCCGCCCTCGGCGCCGATCCCTCTTGGGGTGTCGATGCCTTCGGCATCGACCGGTGCGAGGGGGTTTCACCCCCTCGCGCTCCCCCGCGTATTTGGAGAAAGATGAAGATCAGGCGGCGAGGGCGGCCGGCGCGCGGTCCTTCAGGGGGCTCTCGCGGACGGGGAGGTGGACGACCGCGCTGAGCGCGCCGACGCCGACGCCGATCCACCAGACCGCCGTGTAGTCGCCGTAAAGGTCGTACATCCAGCCGCCGAGCCAGACGCCGAGGAAGCTGCCGAGCTGGTGGCTGAAGAACACGATGCCGTAGAGCGTGCCCATGTAGCGCAGCCCGTAGATGTAGCCGACGAGGCCGGAGGTCAGCGGCACGGTCGCCAGCCAGAGCGCGCCCATGACGAGGGAGAAGACGATGACGCTGAGCGGCGTGATCGGCAGGAGGATGAAGATCGCGGCGGCGATGGTGCGTCCGGTGTAGATGCACGCGAGGAGGTACTTGCGGGGGAAGCGGCTGCCGAGCCAGCCCGCGAGGATCGTGCCCGCGATGTTGGCGAGGCCGATGAGCGCGATGGCGACGGCGCCGAGCGCCGAGGTCGTGGTGATGCCGAGGCCGTGGAGCATGGAGCCGGGCTCGATCGGGCCGCAGAGTTCGGTCACGAAGGCGGGGAAATGCGCGGTGACGAAGCCGAGCTGGTAGCCGCAGGAGAAGAAGCCCACGAAGATGAGCGTGAAGGTCGGGTCGCGGAAGGCCTTTCCGAGGACCTCGCCCATGCTCTCCAGCAATTCGGCGCGGCTGGCGGGTGCGGGGCTGCGCAGCATCGGCAGGAAGAGGAGCGACGCGAGGACGAGGCCGGCGAAGACGAGGAAGACGCCCTGCCAGGGCATGACGGTCAGCAGAGCCTCGGCGAGCGGCGCGCCGACGACCTGGCCGGCGGAGCCCGCGGCGGTTGCGATGCCGAGCGCGAGCGAGCGGTGCGCGTCGGAGGCGGCGCGGCCGACCATCGCGAGGATCACGCCGAAGCCCGTGCCCGCCACGCCGAAGCCCACGAGGATGGCAAGGACCTGGTGGCCGCCCGGCGTCACCGCCATGGCGGTCAGGACGAGGCCCGCGGCGTAGAAGAGCGCGCCGAGGACGATGGCCTTGCGGTCGCCGAAGCGTTCGGCGATGGCGGCGAAGACCGGCTGGCCGATGCCCCAGGCGAGGTTCTGGATGGCGATGGCGAGGCTGAACTCGGCGCGGAGCCAGCCGAACTCCTCCGCCACGGGGATCTGGAACACCCCGAAGCTCGCCCGGATGGCGAAGCTGATGAGGATGATGAAGGAGCCCCCGACGAGGACGGGGGTGAGGATGGAGGCCTGCCGTGCCATGCGCTTGTTCCCTTGCCCGGCAGAGGGTTAGCGCGGTCCGCGGGCGCGGGCAAATGTCATTTCTTGATGGGATGCAGCAGCCCCGGGCGGCCCCCAGTTTCCTGTGGCCCTGGCCGCGCGACCCGCGCTAGGAGAGGCGCATGGGCCAGCATCTTCAGGCGATCTACGACACCCGCGTGGCGGAGGGGATGCTCCGCCCCGATCCGGCGCAGCGCGCGGCGCTCCTGCGGCTGGAGGAGTTGCGCGAGAAGCTCGAGGCGCCGGAGCGGAAGGGGTTCCTGTCGCGCTTCCGCCGGGCCGAGCCCGCGGGCAAGCAGGGCCTCTATCTCTGGGGCGGGGTGGGGCGCGGCAAGTCGATGCTGATGGACCTCTTCTTCGCCCATGCCGGGATCGAGGCCAAGCGCCGGGTGCATTTCCACGCCTTCATGCAGGAGGTGCAGGCGGCCCTTCACGAGGCGCGGAAGACGGGCGTCGACGATGCGATCCGGCCGGTGGCGGAAGGGATCGCTGCGAAGATCCGCCTCCTCTGTTTCGACGAGATGCAGATCACCGACATCGCCGACGCGATGATCGTCGGGCGGCTCTTCGAGAAGCTCTTCGCCGCGGGCGTCGTCGTGGTGACGACCTCGAACCGGCATCCGCGCGACCTCTACAAGGACGGTCTGAACCGCGACCTCTTCCTGCCCTTCATCCGGCTGATCGAGGAGAAGCTCGAGGTGGACGAGCTGGAGGCGATGACGGATTACCGGCAGGACCGGCTGGCCGGCACGCCGGTCTGGTTCACGCCGCTCGACCGGGCGGCGAACCGGTCGCTGAACGCGATCTGGCGCGAGTTGACCCACGGGCGGGAGGAGGAGCTGGTCCTCGAGGTGAAGGGGCGTCGCGTCCACTTGCCGCGCTACTGGGCGGGCATGGCGCGCTGCACCTTCTGGGAGCTCTGCGGCCAGCCGCTCGGCCCGGCCGACTATCTCGCGCTGGTGGGCGCGGTGAAGCTCCTCGTGATCGAGGACATCCCGCGGCTCGACTCGAGCCGCTTCAACGAGGCGAAGCGCTTCGTCACGCTGATCGACGCGCTCTACGAGGGACATGTGCGCCTGATCGCCTCGGCCGAGGCGGAGCCCGAGATGCTGTACGTCGAGGGCGAGGGCGCCTTCGAGTTCGAGCGCACGGCCAGCCGCCTGCGCGAGATGCAGGGCGCCGAGTGGGGGACCGGGCGCGCCTGAGCCGGTGGCCGTGCCGGGCGGGACGCCTAGATCCCGCGCATGACCGCGTTGCCGCCCATCGCCCTTTCCGTGCGCCAGCCCTCGGCCTGGGCGATCATCCATGGCGGCAAGGACGTGGAGAACCGCTCGCTCGGCGCGATCCGGGCGGGGCGGATGGGGCCGGGGCGCATCGCGATCCATGCGGCCTCGGGCATGAAGCAGGCGGAATACGCGTATCTTGCCTAGCGCTGGGCGCGGGACGGCGTAACGGGGCCGCGCCCCGACGAGCTGCCGCGCCGCGCGATCATCGGAACGGTCGAGGTCGTTCGCGTTGTCACCGGGAGCGACAGCCCCTGGTTCGGGGGCGAGGCGGGGCTTCTGCTGCGCGATCCGGTGCCCTGCGATCCGGTCCCGGCGGCGGGCGCGCTGGGCTACTTCGCGTGGGAGGCGGGCGGCGCGCTGGCCGAGCCCTTGACCTGGATGCGGAACTGGGGCGGGGCGGAGGGGGGTCTCTTCGGCGCGTTGCCCCTCCAGTTCGGGGCGGCGCCGGAGAAGCCCTTCGGCCGGGGCGGGTCGCGCCCCGGCCGGCGCTGAGGTCACATGCCCCCGAGGGACGCGGCGAAGCCGGAGACGCCGCCCATCCCGAGATCGGCCACAAGCGTCGCCGCGCCGGTCGCGAGGTCGATGGCGTAGAGGCCCGCCGTCGCTGCGCCCTCGGCCTGAAGGACGGCATAGGCCATGTCCGTGCCCTCCTCCGGCGAGACGATGTCGAAGCCGCCCATGGCCGAGAGGTCCATCGCCATTCCGTCGACCGTGACGGGGGCGACCGTCGCGAGCGTGCCCTCGTTGTTGGCGAGCGTCACCAGCGCGTCCGCTTCCGCGTCGAGGGCATATTGCTGCGTCGAGGATGCGGTCATCCCTGCGATCGCGTTCGTGTAGGCGTTGGCGAAGACCATCGGCGCGGCGCCCGCATTGGCGTCGCCCTCCGCGTAGGCGAGCGGGGTGAAGCGCCGGAGGCTTCCGGCGCGCGCGTCGCCGTCGCCGAAGCCCTCGGGAAAGTAGACGAGGTTGTCGCCTGCGGTGGAGACCGCCCTGACCGCGTCGATCGCGTTGTTGAAGTCGAACCCGGCCATGGTGCCTCCGGCCAGGCGGGCGTCGTCCACGGCCTCGGCCCCGAGGTCGGTCAGCGCGCCCGTCGCCGGATCGACGGCGAAGACGGTCCCGTCCGCGATGCCGAGGAGTTCCCCCGTCACCGGCCGCCAGGCGATGGCGCCGAGCGGTGTCGACAGCGCATGGGTCACGACGCGGCCGGGGTCGGCGATATCGGCCATCACCGAGAGGCTGCCGCCGTCGCCCGAGAGGACATACCCGGTGATGGTGTCGTGTCCGTCCGCGAGGAGCGGGCCTGCGGCGAGCGCGGCGAGGGCGGTTGCGGTGGTGGCGGTTTGGCGCAAGGTCATGGCGTTTCCTTTCCTGGTGCGTGTCGGATGCCGGCGCGCGTCGCGGGCCGGTCCTCCGAGCCACGGAACGGCAGGCAGAAAGGTTTCAGGGGCCGGAAAAGACCTGCGACCGCCGGGATCGTTGACCGGGAGAGAGGCGCCTCTATCGTGGCGCCATCCAAGGTCCGGAGCCCTGCCATGATCCCCAACAAACCTCCCTCCCGCGCCGTCCTCCTTGCGCTTCCCCTTCTGCTGATCGCCGCCCAGGCGGGCGCGCATACCGGCGAGGGCATAAACACCGGCTTCGCGTCGGGGTTCTGGCACCCGATCCTCGGCTGGGATCACGTCGTGGCGATGGTCGCCGTCGGCCTCTGGGGCGCGTTCCTCGGGGCGCCACCGGTCTGGGTGCTGCCCGTCGTCTTCCCGCTGGTGATGGCCTTCGGCGGCGCGCTCGGTGTCCTCGGCGTGCCGCTGCCGGCCGTCGAGGCCGGGATCGCGCTGTCGGGCGTGATCCTCGGCCTTCTGGTCGCCTTCGCGGTCCGGGCGCCGATCTGGGTGGCGGGGGTGATCGTCGGCGTCTTCGCCATCTTCCACGGCCATGCCCACGGGACCGAACTGCCCGAGGCCTTCAGCCCCTACGGCTACGCGGCGGGCTTCGTCGTCGGCACCGGCCTCCTGCACCTCGCGGGGATCGCGCTGGGCCTGCTGACGCGGTCGGAGTCGGGCAGGTTCGCGGTGCGCGGGGCGGGAGGGGCGATCGCGCTCGTCGGCGCGGCCTTCCTCTTCGGTCTCGCCTGAACCGGGTTTCGGCGGGTCCGGTTCTTGCCGCCTCGCTGGCGGCGGGTCCGGCCTTCGCGCATGCCTTCGAGCCCGGGGCGGACGCCTACGGCCTGTTCCTCGGGGGCGCGCTTGCGGTTCTGACCGGGCCCGCGCTGCTGTTGCCGCTGCTGGCGCTGGGGCTCCTCCTGTCGCTCTGGCAGCGCGACGGCCTCCTGCGCGCGTGGCCCGTGTTTCTCGTCGCGCAGGTGGCAGGGCTGGTCCTCGCGCCGCTCGCCGGTCCCGGCGCGGCCCTGCCGCTCATTGCGGGCGGCGTCCTCGTCGCGGTCTCCGCCGCGCTCCTTCGCAGGGTGCCTGCTTGGCTCGCCTACCTCTCGTCCGTGACCTGCGGGTTCGGGTCGCTCGCCGTCGCGCTTCAGGGGCACGGGTTCCTCGACCTGCCCTGGCCCGCCCATGCCGGGCTCCTCTTCGGCGTGAACCTCGCGGCGGCGCTGGCCGCCGGCCTCTCGCAAGCCGTTCTCGCGGGCTGGCCCGGTTCCGCCCCGCGCATCGCGCTCCGCGTGGCGGCGTCGTGGATCGGGGCGATCCTGCTGCTGTCGCTCGCCTTCGAGCTCTCGCGGCCCCTCAGCTGAGCGGCAGGACCGCGCTGCACGACAGGGGCTGGTCCATCGCCTGCGCCGGAAGCGGCGTGTCGGGGTCGATCGAGCTCTCGCGGATCCAGACGTTGTCGATGCAGACGTCCTGCGCCCAGTTGCCGCCGTTGAAGCCGAAGCCGGGCACGCCGCAATCGTCGACGCGGCCGTTGGCGTTCCATTCCTGGTAGGACTGCTCGAGGAAGTGCCCGCCCATCGGGAAGGCGATGGCGCTGGTGTCGAAGAACAGCGTCCAGCTCGTGTCGGTGGTGCGGTCCTCCATGTCCCATGAGCCGACCGGCACGCCGTCGAGATAGCCCCAGATCGCGAACTCGGTCACGTCGTCCTGGGTGATGATCCCGGTCCCCAGCCGTTCGGAGGGGAAGCCGATGATGCCCTCCATCGTGTAGCCGCCGGCGCCGATCCAGCAGAACTGGAACCGCGACGTGCCCGAGGGCGCGGCCGCCGTGGCCGTGGCGGCGAGGAGGATTGCGGCGAGGATGGCGCTTCGCATGGGTAGAGTGTCCCGCGCGCACGGGGGCGCGGTCAAGGTGGGGATTCACCCGTTCTTGGAAAGGATCTCGCCCGCGAGGTAGAGCGAGCCGCAGATGAGGATGCGCGCGTCGGGCTCGGTCCGCGCGATCTCGCGGACGGCTTCGGCCACGTCGGTCGCCTCGGTCGCGGCGAGACCTGCGGCGCGCGCCGCATCCGCGGTCGTGTCGGAGGGGAGGGTCGCGGTCTGGCCGGGGATCGACACGGCCCAGAGCCGCTCGACCAGCCCGGCGAAGGGGCGCATGTAGCCCGCAACGTCCTTGGTGTTCAGCATCCCGCAGACGAGGTGCGTGGGACGCCGCGGCATGTCGCGCAGCAGGGCGGCGATGGCACGGGCGGCGTGCGGATTGTGCCCGCCGTCGAGCCAGAACTCCGCCTGCGGCGCGGCGTCGATCAGGGGACCGCGGCGCAGCCGCTGCATCCGCGCGGGCCATTCGGCGCGGGTCAGCGCGGCCTCGCAGGCCGCCTCCCCGAGGCCGAGCGCCCGGAGCGAGGCGAGCGCGATGCCCGCGTTCTCCACCTGGTGGCGCCCGCGCAGGACGGGAAGCGGCAGGTCCAGAAGCCCGGTTTCGTCCTCGAAGACGAGGCGGCCGCGCTCCTCCCGCACGGTCCAGTGCTGGCCCCAGGCCAGGACCGGCGCGCCGAGCCGCGCGGCGCGGTCCTCGATCACCTCGAGCGCCGCCTCCTCCTGCCGTCCGACGACGACGGGGACGCGGCCCTTGATGATGCCCGCCTTCTCGGCGGCGATCCGCTCGATCGTGTCGCCGAGGAACTGCTGGTGGTCCATGTCGACCGGCGTGATGACCGTGAGGCGCGGCGTCTCGATCACGTTCGTCGCGTCGAGCCGCCCGCCGAGCCCGACCTCGAGCAGCGTCCAGTCGGCCGTCACCTCGGCGAAGGCCACGAAGGCGGCGGCGGTCGTGATCTCGAAATAGGTGATCGGGTCCGGCCCGTTCG
Source organism: Roseicyclus sp. (assembly GCF_052168335.1). Lineage (GTDB taxonomy): Bacteria > Pseudomonadota > Alphaproteobacteria > Rhodobacterales > Rhodobacteraceae > Roseibacterium. The sequence goes on from NZ_JBQLZP010000147.1 coordinate 6,928, forward strand.
CCGCGAGGCAGCGGTCGAGCACTTCCGACAGGCGGTCTTCTTCTATCAGATCTCCCGCCAGCCGGATGCGCTCGTGGAAGCGCACGAGATGCGGCGAGGTATAGGCATGGACGGACGCCCCCGATCCCTCCAGCCCCGCGCGGATCATGGCCAGCGTCGAGCCCTTGCCGTTCGTGCCCGCGATGTGGATGACCGGCGGAAGCCGCCGCTCGGGATGATCGAGCGCGCCCAGGATGCGCCACATCCGGTCGAGCGTCAGGTCGATCAGCTTGGGGTGAAGCGACATCATCCGCTGGAGGAGGATGTCGGATGTGCGTCCGCTCACGGCTGGCCGGCGTCCCCGGCCTGGGGCTCGGGCGCGGGAAGGTCGCCCATCACGGCCGGGCCGAGGCCCATGAGCATCCGCGTGATGCGGATGAGTTCGTCCCGCAGGTCCTTGCGCGGCGTCACGCGATCGAGCATCCCGTGGTCGAGCAGGTATTCGGCGCGCTGGAAGCCCTCTGGCAGCTTCTCGCGGATCGTCTGCTCGATCACGCGGGGCCCGGCGAAGCAGATGAGCGCGTTCGGCTCCGCGATCTGCACGTCGCCCAGCATCGCGTAGGAGGCCGTGACGCCGCCGGTCGTCGGATGCGTCAGCACCACGATGTAGGGCAGCCCCGCCTCCTTCAGCATCTGCACGGCGACGGTGGTGCGCGGCATCTGCATGAGGCTGAGGATGCCCTCCTGCATCCGCGCCCCGCCCGCGGCGGAGAACAGGATGAGGGGCCGCTTCAGCTTCACCGCGCGCTCGGCCGCCGCGATGATCGCGTTGCCGACATACATCCCCATCGACCCGCCCATGAACGAGAAGTCCTGCGCCGCGGCGACGATGGGCGTGCGCCCGATCTCGCCCTCGGCGACGAGCATCGCCTCGGTCTCGCCGGTCGACTTCTGGGCGGCGCGAAGGCGGTCGGGATACTTCTTCTGGTCACGGAAGCGGAG
>NZ_JBQLZP010000148.1:0-1112 GCF_052168335.1 Roseicyclus sp.
GTCGGCCTCCACGCCCATCTCCTCGAGCGCCGAGAGGACGCCGAGATGGCACCACCCCCGCGCCCCCCCCGATCCGAGCGCGAGGCCGATCTTCCGTTTCCGGGTCAAGCGAAACTCCCCCTCGGCTGCGGAGTCAGCCTAGCGGGGCGGGGCGGCCAGGGAAAGCCGCCGGCTCAGTAGTTGGCGGGCGGATCGCTGGCCGGGAAGGACTGATCGCCGGCCTCGTCCGTCCGGTTCCAGTGGCGCGGCGGGTCGCGCATCGCCTCGGGACCGCCCGCGCGCACCGGGTTCGCGGCCCCCTCGGGCGCCGCGTCGCGGGCGCGTTCGGACCAGGCGGCCATGCGGCGCGCGCGCCACCCGGCGGATTTCTTCCATGCCGCCCGTGCGAGCATCAGCAGGACGAGCTTGGACTTCAGGGACCGGAACATGCCGTTTCCTCCGCTTGGGACGCGTCACGGGGGGAACGCGCGAAGCGGGGGAAGGGTTGCGCCTCTACTCTGCGGCGTGCTTGCGCGGCCGCAGCATCGGCCCGAGATAGCGGCCGGTATGCGAGCGCTCGACCCCGGCCACCTCCTCCGGCGTGCCGCAGGCGACGATCTCGCCGCCACCGTCGCCGCCCTCGGGGCCGATGTCCACGATCCAGTCGGCGGTCTTGATGACGTCGAGGTTGTGCTCGATCACCACGACCGTGTTGCCCTGCTCCACCAGCTCGTGCAGCACCTCGAGGAGCTTGCGCACGTCCTCGAAGTGCAGGCCCGTCGTCGGCTCGTCGAGAATATAGAGCGTCCGGCCCGTCGACCGCTTGGACAGTTCCTTGGACAGCTTCACGCGCTGCGCCTCGCCGCCGCTGAGCGTCGTGGCCTGCTGGCCGACCTTGATGTAGCCGAGGCCCACCTGCATCAGCGCGTCCATCTTCTCGCGGATCGAGGGGACCGCCCGGAAGAACTCCTGCGCGTCCTCGACCGTCATGTCGAGCACGTCGGCGATGGACTTGCCCTTGAACTGCACCTCCAGCGTCTCGCGGTTGTAGCGCTTGCCCTTGCAGGTCTCGCAGGTGACGTAGACGTCGGGCAGGAAGTGCATCTCGATCTTGATGACGCCGTCGCCCTGGC
>NZ_JBQLZP010000149.1:0-1523 GCF_052168335.1 Roseicyclus sp.
CGCCGCGCGCCCCGGCACGACCTCCGCCGGCACCTCCACCGTCGACTACCAGGGCAACGCCTGGACGCTCGTGCCCGTCGGCACCTGCGGCGACATCGAGCTGCCCGACGGCCGCATGGGCGCGACGCTCGACGAGCTGGAAGCGGAAGGCTACGCCGGCCTCGCCCGCGACCTGCCCGAAGGCACCGACGCCTCGAGCTACAAGCCCGTCGAGATGTGAGACCCGCCTGCCCCGGCCGGACCGCTCCGGCCGGGGCGCCCCTGACCTCCCGGAGCCCCGAAGACCATGCTCGACCTGACCGCATCCCAGAGCCTCCCCTGCGCCGCCGGCGTCGGCTTCAAGGCGCGGCACTTCGAGGGTCTCATGACCGACCCGGGCCCGGTGCGCTGGATCGAGATCCATGCCGAGAACTACATGGGCGCGGGCGGCAGGCCGCTGGCGCAGCTCCGCGCCATCGCCGAGCGGATGCCCGTCTCGGTGCACGGCGTCGGCCTCTCCATCGGGGGCGAGCGCCCGCTCGACCGCGCGCACCTCGCGCGGCTGCGCCATCTCCTCGACTGGCTGGAGCCCGCGAGCTTCTCCGAGCATCTCGCCTGGTCGACCCATGACGCGGGCTTCCTCAACGATCTTCTCCCCCTGCCCTACACGGCGCGGACGCTGGCGCGCGTCGCCGATCACATCGACGAGGTGCAGGAGCGGCTCGGGCGGCGGATGCTGCTCGAGAACCCCTCGACCTACCTCGCCTTCGCCGAGAGCGAGATGGGCGAGGTCGATTTCCTCGCCGAGATCGCGCGGCGCACGGGCTGCGGCCTCCTCCTCGACGTCAACAACGTCTTCGTCTCCGCCGTGAACCAGGCGGGCGACGCCCGCGCCTACATCGACGCCTTCCCCCTCGACGCGGTGGGCGAGATCCATCTCGGCGGCCACGACGAGACCGAGGACGAGCACGGCGCGCCGCTCCTCATCGACAGCCACGGGCGCGCGGTCGTGAACCCGGTCTGGACGCTCTACGCCCATGTGCTGGCGCGCGGCGGTCCCCGCCCGACGCTGATCGAGTGGGACACCGACGTGCCCGACTGGCCGACGCTCCGGGCCGAGGCCGAGCGGGCCGCGACCCTTCTCGAGCCGGTGGAGGCCTGAGGCCATGACCCGACAGCACGCCTTCGCCGAAGCCCTCCTCGATCCCGCCCTGCCGTCCCCGCCGGGTCTGACCGACCCCGAGGGCCGCCCTGCCGGACGCCGCTTCGACGTCTACCGCAACAACGTGGCGGCCGGCCTCACGGACGCGCTCGCGACCGGCTTCCCGGTGATCGAGCGCCTCGTCGGGCGCGCGTTCTTCCGCGCGATGGCGGGCGTGTTCCTGCGCGCCCACCCGCCGGAGGACCCGCGCCTCCAGCTCTGGGGCGGGCGGTTTCCGGGCTTTCTCGCGGGTTTCGGCCCGGTGGCGCAACTGCCCTACCTGCCGGACGTGGCGCGGCTGGAGTTCGGCCTCCGGCAGTCCTACCACGCCGCCGATGCGGCG
>NZ_JBQLZP010000150.1:0-1364 GCF_052168335.1 Roseicyclus sp.
GGTCTGCCGAGATGAGCCTGCCGAGAACCCCATCCTTCCGGCTGGACGGGCGCCGCGCGCTGGTGACCGGCGGCTCGCGCGGGATCGGCCTCGGCTGCGCGGTGGCGCTGGCCGAGGCGGGGGCGCATGTCGTCGTCGCCGCGCGGGGGGAAGCGGAGCTTCTGTCCGCCGTCGGGGAAATGCAGGCGGCGGGCCTCTCCGCCGAGGCGCTCGTCCTCGACGTCACCGACCGGGCGGCGGTCGAGGCCGCGCTCGACGGCGTCGGCGCGCTCGACGTGCTGGTGAACTCGGCCGGGATGGCGCGGCACACGCCGGCGCTCGCGACGGTCGAGGCCGACTACGACGCCGTCATGGCGCTCAACGTGAAGGCCGCCTACGTGCTGGCGCAGGAGGTGGCGCGGCGGATGACGGGGCCCGGCTCCATCGTCCAGGTCTCCAGCCAGATGGGCCATGTGGGCGGCATCGACCGCGCGGTCTACTGCGCCTCGAAGCACGCGGTCGAGGGCATGACCAAGGCCATGGCGATCGAGTGGGGGCCGCGCGGCATCCGCGTCAACACGCTCTGCCCGACCTTCATCCGCACCCCCCTGACCGAGGCCACATTCGCCGACCCGGAGAAGCGCGCCTGGATCGAGGGCAAGATCAAGCTCGGCCGGGTGGGTCGCGTCGAGGACATCATGGGCGCGGTCGTGTTCCTCGCCTCCGACGCCTCGGCGCTGGTGACGGGGACCGCGCTGATGGTGGACGGCGGCTGGACGGCGGGCTGATGGCGCGGGTGACGGCGACCGACGTGGCGCGCCGCGCGGGCGTCAGCCAGAGCGCGGTCAGCCGGGTCTTCACGCCGGGGGCGAGCGTCTCGCGCAGCACCGCCGAGCGGGTGCGCCGCGCCGCCGAGGAGCTGGGCTACCGCCCGAACGCGCTGGCGCGCTCGCTCATCACCGGGCGGACGCGGATCGTGGGCCTCGTCGCGGGCTACCTCGAGAACCCGTTCTATCCCGCCGCGCTCGAGGCGCTGTCTGCGGCGCTCGAGGCGCGGGGCTACCACATCCTGGTCTTCCACGCGGGCCCCGAGGGCGAGGCGGACGTGGAGCGCATCGTGGGCGAGTTGATGGACTACCAGGTGGACGGGCTGATCACGGCCTCGGTCCATCTGTCGGACCGGCTGGTGGCGCGCTGCCGGGCGGCGGGGCTGCCGGTCGTGCTGTTCAACCGGGGGCTGCCGGGCTCGGGGCTCTCGAGCGTGACCTCGGCCAACCGCGCGGGCGGGCGCCTCGTGGCGGAGTTCCTGATGGCGGGCGGGCATCGGCGGATCGCGCATGTCGCGGGGCTTCTCACCGCGTCCACGGGCCTCGACCGGTGGGAGG
>NZ_JBQLZP010000151.1:0-11352 GCF_052168335.1 Roseicyclus sp.
AGATAGCCGCGCGCATCCGCCGTCAGCCGTGCGCCCGCTCCGTCCTCGAGCGCGGCGAAGGGCATGGCGGTGCCGACCATGTAGACGCCGGTGGTGGGGTTCAGCGGGTCGTCGCGGTTGTCCCAGGTCAGCGCGCCAGGCAGGAACAGGAGCGTCGTGTTCCGCGTGCCCAGCGCGTCCTCGAAGCGGTTGGCGCGGATGCCGACGCCGAGCGCGCCCTCGAGCCGCGGCGAGAACCAGTGCTCGACGCCCGCCTCGATGCCGATGCCCGCGAGGCGGAAGGTCGGCTCGTCGAGGCCGATGACGGCAAGTTCGGCATAGGCCAGCGTGTCCGGCGTGAAGGTCGCGGGGCGCGAGAAGCGCAGCCGCAGCTCCGCGTCGACGCCCTCGACCTCGTCGGTGGTGATGCCTTCCTGGCCGATGCCGCTGATCTCGCCGTCGATGCGCAGGCGCTCGGCCCCGCCGAAGAGGTTGCGGTGCAGCCAGAAGGCCGTCACCTGTGCGCCGTCCGCCGACGAGATCTCGGCCCCGAAGCCGAAGCGGCGCGGCGGCGATTCGGCGACCGTCGCCACGACGTTCATGGTGTCGCCGGGGCCGAGCGGCTGTTCCTCCAGCGCGACGGCCGAGAAGACGCCGGTATCGCGCAGGCGCTCGGCCACGCGCGCCATGACGGCCGGCGAATAGGTCACGCCTTCGGGCAGGCCCGCGATCTCGACGATGCGCTCGGGGCGCATCCGGGTATGGCCGCGCGGAACGAGGTCGCCGAAGGTGACGACGGGGCCGGGCTCGATGCGGATCGCGGCGTCGAGCGCGGCATCGCGGTGGCGTGCGACGATCCGCTGCCCCGCCACCTCGGCCACGGCGTGGCCCGCGACGCGCCAGCGCTCGATCGCGGTGCGCGTCGTCGCCTGAAGAACCGGGGTCGATGCGGGGCCGCCGGGCCGGAACGCCTCGGGCAGTTCGGTGCCGCTGGCGAGCGGGCCGATCTCGGCCGTGCCGAAGCTGAAGGACGCGCCGGGCTCAACCTCGATCCGCACGCGATCGATTCTCGCGGGCACGTCGAAGGGGGACAGGCCCGAGGCCTCTCGCCCGTCGAGCGTGATGCTGACCACCGGAGCGAAATGCCCGAATTCGTAGAGCGTCGCCACCAGCCGCGCGTAGTCCGCGCGCGCCGCCGCCACGATGTCCTGCGCGGTGCGCGCGCCGTCCTCCGGCTCCTGCAGAAGGAGGGAGTTCGACCGCAGACGGTCGGCCAGCGCCTCCTCCGCACCCGGGGCGGCGAAGTCGATCTCCTGCGCGGAGGCGGGCATCGCGAGCCCGACCGCGAGGATCAGGCCGGGCAGGATCTTCGGCACGGAAACCATTGCTACAAGACATAGTGGGCTTGTCCGCCGAGCGCCAGCGACCAATCCGGACGGTTCCGGACTTGGGACGATTTGCGCCTTGTGACGCCGACCGCCTCCGCCTATCACCCGCGCAAGGCACCTCCGGAGGCAACCTGGCATGGCGAAACTCGTCACCATTTTCGGCGGATCGGGCTTCATCGGCCGCTACATCGCGCGTCGCATGGCCAAGGAAGGCTGGCGCGTCCGCGTGGCGGTCCGGCGCCCGAACGAGGCGATCTTCGTCCGCCCCTATGGTGTCGTGGGCCAGGTCGAGCCGATCCTCGCCAATGTGAGGGACGACGATTCGGTTCGCGCGGCGCTGCACGGGGCAGACGCGGTGGTGAACTGCGTCGGCATCCTGGCCGAGCACGGCAAGAACCGCTTCGACACGGTGCAGAACGAAGGTGCGGCGCGCATCGCCCGGCTGGCTGCCGAGGAAGGCGTGGCGACGCTGGTGCAGGTCTCGGCCATCGGCGCCGACGAGGGCAGCGACAGCCGGTACGCCGCGACCAAGGGCCTCGGCGAGGCGGCGGTGCTGGAGCATTTCCCGCGCGCCGTGATCCTCAGGCCCTCGATCGTCTTCGGGCCCGAGGACGAGTTCTTCAACCGTTTCGCCCGGATGACGCGCTTCGGGCCGGTCCTGCCGGTGGTCGGCGCGGACACGCGGTTCCAGCCGGTCTACGTCGACGACGTCGCCCGGGCCGCCGTGAAGGGCGTGCTCGGCGAGGCGCAGCCGGGCGTCTACGAACTCGGCGGTCCCGAGGTCAGGACGTTCCGCGAGCTCATGCAGATGATGCTGCGGATCATCCGTCGCCGCCGCCTGATCGTGAACATGCCGTTCTGGGTCGCCGGAATCATGGGGACGGTCTTCGACGGATTGCAGGCGGTGACGCTCGGCCTCTTCCGCAACGGCCTCCTGACGCGGGACCAGGTGCGCAACCTGCGCCGCGACAACGTCGTGGGGGAAGGACGCCGAGGCTTGGAAGACCTCGGGATCGCGCCCGTGGCGATGGAATTGGTGCTCGAGGATTACCTCTGGCCCTACCGCCCCTCGGGCCAGTACGCCGCGATCAAGGAGAGCGCCGACCGCCTCAAGCGGTCGTGAGCGCGCCAGAATAGCCGAGCCAGATCAGGACCGCGCCGAAGACGACGCGGTAGATCACGTAGGGCGTGAAGCTGACGCTCCGCAACAGGCGCATCATGAAGACCAGCGCCGCGAAGGCCGCGACGAAGGCCATGGCGGCCGCGATGGCGCCATAGCGCGCCGCCTCGACATCTGCGGTGGCCACGACTTCGGCGCCGAGGATGACGCCCGACGCCACGATGGTCGGGATCGACATGAGCATGGCGATCCGCGCCGAGGCTTCCCTGTCGTAGCCCAGCATCCGGCCCGCCGTGATCGTGATGCCCGAGCGCGACGTGCCCGGGATCAGTGCGAGCGCCTGCATCAGCCCGAAGACGATGGCGTCGCGCAGCGTCCAGTCCTCGCTCCGCTTGCGCTCCGCCCCCGTCTGGTCGGCCCAGTAGAGCACGATTCCGAACAGGAGCATCGTCCACCCGATCAGAGTCACGCTCCTCAGCGCCTCGGTCAGGTCCAGCATCACGAGGACAAGCCCGCCGAGGATCACCGGCACCGTCGCCACCGCGAGGAGGAAGGCGAGCTTCGAGCCGGGCGTGTCGATCCGGCCCGTCAGCATGCGCGGAATGCCCGACAGGCCGAGCGACACGTCGCGCCAGAAGTAGAGCACCACCGCGCCCAGCGTTCCGACATGCACCGCGACGTCGATCACGAGGCCCTGGTCCTCCTGCCCCGTGAAACCAGGCAACAGGATCAGGTGCCCCGACGACGAGATCGGCAGGAATTCGGTGATGCCCTGCACGAGGGCAACGAGGAGGAGATAGAACAACGACATCGGGAGCGGCGCCTGCGGCTGCTAGCAAGGGACTGATGGAACTGGCTTAATTTTCATTTAGGTACGCTTCGAGACCTATTTTCGATTGCCGGGAACCTCTGCGGTCGACACGGCCCGAGAAAATCCGTTATTAGGTCAGCACTGCTGTCTTTTTATCCCCGTGACACATCTGTATAGCACGCGAGCGCTTCCGCTCAGGACGCTCGGACAGGATGGGAGAATATCCGTGGCCAAGCAACCCATGTTGAAATTCGTCACCGTCTCCAAGGAGATGCCGCAGAAGCGCGCGGCCATCGAGCGCACCGACGATTTCGGCGAGATCTACGGCGAGTACGCGCGCGAGAAGGCGGCCGAGCAGGCCGGGCGGTGCAGCCAGTGCGGTGTGCCCTATTGCCAGAGCCATTGCCCGCTGCACAACAACATTCCCGACTGGCTGAAACTGACGGCGGAGGGCCGCCTGCAGGAGGCTTACGAGATCAGCCAGGCGACCAACACCTTCCCCGAGATCTGCGGCCGCATCTGCCCGCAGGACCGTCTCTGCGAAGGCAATTGCGTGATCGAGCAGTCGGGCCACGGCACCGTCACGATCGGCGCGGTCGAGAAGTACATCACCGACACGGCGTGGGAGGAGGGCTGGGTCAAGCCGATCCGCCCGGCGGTCGAGCGGCCCGAATCGGTGGGCATCATCGGCGCGGGGCCGGGCGGCCTCGCCGCGGCCGACATGCTGCGCCGCGCCGGCCTCCAGGTGACCGTCTACGACCGCTACGACCGGTCGGGCGGGCTCATGGTCTACGGCATTCCGGGCTTCAAGCTCGAGAAGGACGTCGTCATGCGCCGGAACGCCCAGCTCGCGGAGGGCGGCGTGAGCTTCGTCCTCAACTGCGACGTGGGCCGCGACATCACCTTCGACGAGATCCGGGGCAAGCACGACTTCGTGGTGATCGCCACCGGCGTCTACAAGTCGCGCGACCTGCACGCGCCGGGCGTCGGCGCCACGGGGATCGTGCGCGCCATCGACTACCTCACCGCGTCGAACCGCGTGGGATTCGGCGACACGGTGCCGGAGTTCGAGAGCGGCGAGCTGAACGCCGAGGGCAAGCGCGTCGTCGTCATCGGTGGCGGCGACACGGCGATGGACTGCGTCCGCACCGCCGTCCGCCAGGGCGCCACGAGCGTGAAGTGTCTCTACCGCCGCGACCGTGCCAACATGCCGGGCTCGCAGCGCGAGGTCGCCAACGCCGAGGAGGAGGGCGTGGAGTTCGTCTGGCTCTCGGCACCCAAGGGCTTCGCCGGCGACACGGTCGAGGGCGTGATGGTGCAGAAGATGCGCCTCGGCGCACCTGACGCGACGGGCCGCCAGATGCCCGAGCTGATCGAGGGCGCCGACTACGTCGAGGGCGCGGACCTCGTCATCAAGGCGCTGGGCTTCGAGCCGGAGGAGCTTCCGACGCTCTGGGGCTGCGAGGAGCTGGCCGTGACGCGCTGGGGCACGATCAAGGCCGACTTCCGCACGCACCAGACGAGCCTTCCGAACGTCTACGCGGTGGGCGACATCGTGCGCGGCGCGAGCCTCGTGGTCTGGGCGATCCGCGACGGACGCGAGGCGGCCGAGGCGATCCTGGCGCAGGTCACGGCGCAGGGCGCGGGCGTCGCGGCGGAATGAGAGCCGTCCGCAACATACCGCTTCTGGCCGCGCTGGCCGTCGGCCTGCCCGCGACGCCGCTCGCGGCGCAGGAGGCCTCGCGCCTCTTCCAGGTGCCCGAAGGCTGCGAGGCCTTCCTCACGGTGCAGTCGCGCTCGTGCATCGTGTCGCATCACTGGACCTGCGCCGCCGATCCCGAGGGCACGCACTGGCGGGCGTCGCTCGACCAGGACGGGGCATTCTCGGTCAGCTTCACGGATGCCGAGTTCCGCTGGCTTCGGTCCTGGAGCCTGCGCGGCGGCGGCACCGACACGCTGATCGAGCCCGAGGAGGATCCCGCCAGCCTGACCGAGCTGTTGGCGACGGGCAGCGACTCGATGGTCTTCTCGATCCGCGAGGAGAACGAGCTCGGCGTCTTCCGGCGCGACTACACGGGTTTCGACAGCCTGACGGGCGAGAGCGTCGAGGTGGACGGCCGCGAACTCCTCGTGACCGAGTTCGCCTACCAGTACGACACCGCAAACGGCGTCCGCAGGACCGAGGGCAACCAGTTCGTCCACGAGGGCTGGCGCCTGTTCTTCGGCGGGCTCGAGACCGTCACGCTGCCCGACGGAGAGACCTTCGAGGGCAATTACAGCCCCATGGAATTCGCCGAACCCGGCGAGCGCGGCTTTCTCACCATGCAGCCGATCTACGATTGCGGCGACATGATGAGCGCGGTCGACGCGCCCCCCGTCTGGAGGGTCGCGCGGTGATCGAGGCCTACCGCCGCACGGGTGTGCTGGACGGCGCCTGCCTCTGCGGGGCGGTGTCGATCCGGATCGACGGCGCCTACATCGCCGCCGTGGGCGCCTGCCATTGCAGCATGTGCCAGCGCTGGAACGGGACGCTCTACGGCACCTTCGAGGCGGAGGCCGAAGCCGTCACCGTTGCGGGCGACGTCGCGCGCCATGCCTCGACGTCCTTTTCCGAGCGCGCCTTCTGCGCCGTTTGCGGCAGCCACCTCTGGATGCGCAACACCGGCGAGGACGCCGCCTACGAGCTTCTGCCGGGCCTCTTCCCGGCGGCGCGGGACTTTCCGCTGATCTCGGAAATCTACATCGACCGCGCGCCCGCCTACGCCGCGCTGTCGGGAGACCACCGCCGGGCCACCCGCGCGGAATACGAAGCGAAAAACCCCATCTCGAGGGAGACATGCCATGACCAAGTACGATGCCGCCTGGGTCGCCGCCGAGGAAGCCAAGCGCAAGTGGCTGGCCGAGAACGGCATGTATTCCGAAGCGGAGGAGCATTCCTCCTGCGGGGTGGGCCTCGTCGTGTCCATCGACGGCAAGCCGAACCGCAAGGTCGTGGAGAACGGCATCAACGCGCTGAAGGCCGTCTGGCACCGCGGCGCGGTCGATGCCGACGGCAAGACCGGGGACGGCGCGGGCATCCACGTCCAGATCCCGGCGACCTTCTTCTACGACCAGGTGCGCCGCACCGGCCACGAGCCGCGCGTCGACGAGCGCATGGCCGTCGGCCAGGTCTTCCTGCCCCGCACCAACTTCGGCGCGCAGGAGACGTGCCGGACCATCGTGGAGTCGGAAGTCCTGCGGATGGGCTACTACATCTACGGCTGGCGCCACGTTCCGGTGAACACGACCGTTCTGGGCGAGAAGGCCAATGCGACGCGCCCCGAGATCGAGCAGATCATCATCTCGAACTCCAAGGGCGTCGACGAGGACACGTTCGAGCGCGAGCTCTACGTCATCCGTCGCCGGATCGAGAAGGCGGCGCAGGCGGCGGGCATCCGCGAGCTCTATCTCTCGTCGCTGTCCTGCCGGTCGATCATCTACAAGGGCATGATGCTCGCCCAGGACGTGGCCGAGTTCTATCCCGACCTCAAGGACGAGCGCTTCGAGAGCGCCTTCGCGATCTATCACCAGCGCTATTCCACCAACACCTTCCCGCAGTGGTGGCTTGCCCAGCCCTTCCGCATGCTCGCGCACAACGGCGAGATCAACACGCTGAAGGGCAACGTCAACTGGATGAAAAGCCACGAGATCCGGATGGCGTCGACCTACTTCGGCGACCTCGCCGAGGACATAAAGCCGATCGTGCCGCAGGGCGCGTCGGATTCGGGCGCGCTCGACGCCGTGTTCGAGGTGCTGGTGCGCGCCGGACGCTCGGCGCCGATGGCCAAGACGATGCTCGTGCCCGAGGCCTGGTCGAACACCGCCGCGGAACTGCCGCAGGCCTGGCAAGACATGTACGCCTACTGCAACTCGGTGATGGAGCCCTGGGACGGTCCCGCCGCGCTCGCCATGACGGACGGGCGCTGGGTCTGCGCCGGGCTCGACCGCAACGGCCTGCGCCCCATGCGCTACGTCGTCACCGGCGAGGGGATGCTGATCGCGGGCTCCGAGGCGGGGATGGTGCCCGTCGACGAGGCGACGGTCGTGGAGAAGGGCGCGCTCGGCCCCGGGCAGCTCATCGCCGTCGACATGGCCGAGGGCAAGCTCTTCCACGACACCGAGATCAAGGACGCGCTGGCCGCCTCCCGCCCCTTCGGCGAATGGGTGGGCAAGATCACCGACCTCGCCGCCGAGACGAACGCCGTGACCGAGAAGCCGCTCTACGAGGGATCGGAGCTGCGCAAGCGGCAGGTCGCCGCCGGCTACTCGATCGAGGAGCTCGAGCAGGTCCTCGCGCCCATGGCCGAGGACGGCAAGGAGATGGTGGCCTCGATGGGCGACGACACGCCCGCCGCCGTCCTCTCCAGCCAGTACCGCCCGCTCAGCCACTACTTCCGGCAGAACTTCAGCCAGGTGACGAACCCGCCGATCGACAGCCTGCGCGAATACCGCGTGATGAGCCTGAAGACCCGGTTCGGCAACCTCAAGAACGTGCTCGACGAGGACAGCTCGCAGACCGAGATCCTGGTGCTCGACAGCCCCTTCGTCGGCAACGCCCAGTTCGACGAGATGGTCCGGCACTTCAACGCCGAGCATGTGGTCATCGACTGCACCTTCCCGGCGGGCGGCGAGAGTGGCGCGCTCCGCTCGGCGCTCGACCGCATCCGCCGCGAGGCGGAGGATGCCGTGCGCTCCGGCGCGGGCCACATCATCCTGACCGACCAGGGCCAGGGCGCCGGGCGCGTGCCGATGCCGATGATCCTCGCCACCAGCGCGGTGCATTCCTGGCTGACGCGGCAGGGCCTGCGGACCTTCTGCTCGCTCAACGTCCGTTCTGCCGAGTGCATCGACCCGCATTACTTCGCGGTGCTCGTCGGCTGCGGCGCGACGACGGTGAACGCCTACCTCGCGCAGGACAGCATCGCCGACCGGATCGCGCGCGGCCTGATCGAGGGCAGCCTGACCGAGGCCATGGCGCGTTACCGCGCGGCCATCGACGCAGGGCTTCTCAAGATCATGTCGAAGATGGGGATCTCGGTGATCTCCTCCTACCGCGGCGGCCTGAACTTCGAGGCGGTCGGCCTCTCCCGCGCGATGGTGGCGGAGTATTTCCCCGGCATGATCTCCCGCATCTCGGGGATCGGCGTCTCGGGCCTCCAGAAGAAGGTCGAGGAGGTCCACGCCAAGGGCTGGCTCGGCGGCCAGGACGTGCTGCCCATCGGCGGCTTCTACAAGGCGCGCCGCTCGGGCGAGAAGCACGCCTGGGAAGCGCAGACGATGCACATGCTCCAGATGGCCTGCAACAAGGCCTCCTTCGAGTTGTGGAAGCAGTATTCCGCCAAGATGCAGGCGAACCCGCCGATCCACCTGCGGGACCTTCTCGACATCAAGGCGCTGGGCAAGCCCGTGCCCATCGAGGAGGTCGAGAGCATCACCTCGATCCGCAAGCGCTTCGTCACGCCGGGCATGTCGCTGGGCGCGCTCAGCCCCGAGGCGCACAAGACGCTGAACGTTGCCATGAACCGGATCGGCGCGAAGTCCGACTCGGGCGAGGGCGGCGAGGACCCGGCGCATTTCGTGCCCGAGCCGAACGGCGACAACCCGAGCGCCAAGATCAAGCAGGTGGCCTCCGGCCGCTTCGGCGTGACGGCGGAATACCTCAACCACTGCGAGGAGCTCGAGATCAAGGTCGCTCAAGGAGCGAAACCCGGCGAGGGCGGCCAGCTTCCGGGCATGAAGGTCACCAAGCTGATCGCGCGGCTCCGGCATTCGACGCCGGGCGTCTCGCTGATCTCGCCGCCGCCGCACCACGACATCTACTCGATCGAGGATCTCGCGCAGCTGATCTACGACCTCAAGCAGATCAACCCGCGCGCCAAGGTGACGGTCAAGCTGGTGGCTTCCTCCGGTGTCGGCACCATCGCGGCGGGCGTCGCGAAGGCCAAGGCCGATGTCATCCTGATCTCGGGCCACAACGGCGGCACCGGTGCCAGCCCCGCGACCTCGATCAAGTATGCGGGCCTGCCGTGGGAGATGGGCCTGACCGAGGCGCACCAGGTTCTCGCCATGAACAACCTGCGCGAGCGCGTCACGCTGCGCACGGACGGCGGGCTGCGCACGGGCCGCGACATCGTCATGGCGGCGATGATGGGGGCCGAGGAATACGGCATCGGCACCGCCGCCCTGATCGCGATGGGCTGCATCATGGTCCGGCAGTGCCAGTCCAACACCTGCCCCGTCGGCGTCTGCACCCAGGACGAGCGCCTGCGCGAGAAATTCACGGGCACGGCCGACAAGGTGGTGAACCTCATCACCTTCTACGCCCAGGAAGTGCGCGAGATCCTCGCCTCCATCGGCGCGCGGTCGATGGACGACATCATCGGGCGGGCGGACCTGCTGACGCAGGTGAGCCGGGGCGCCGCGCATCTCGACGACCTCGACCTCAACCCGATGCTCATCACCGTCGATGGCGCCGAGCGCATCCGTTATGACCGCAACAAGCCGCGGAACGCGGTGCCCGACACGCTCGACGCGCAGATCGTCAAGGACGCGCACCGCTTCCTCGAGGACGGCGAGAAGATGCAGCTGTCCTACGCCGTGCAGAACACGCTCCGGACCATCGGCACGCGCACCTCGAGCCACATCGTGCAGGCCTTCGGGATGCGCAACCAGCTCCAGCCCGACCACCTGACGGTGAAGCTGGAAGGGTCCGCAGGCCAGTCGCTCGGCGCCTTCGCGGCGCCGGGGCTGAAGCTCGAGGTCTCGGGCGACGCCAACGACTACGTCGGCAAGGGCCTTTCGGGCGGCATCATCGTGGTGAAGCCGCCGCAGGTCAGCCCGCTGAAGGCCGGGGAGAACGTCATCATCGGCAACACCGTCCTCTACGGGGCGACCGACGGGCATCTCTTCGCCGCCGGTCGCGCGGGCGAGCGCTTCGCCGTGCGGAACTCGGGCGCGAAGGTCGTGGTCGAGGGCTGCGGCTCGAACGGGTGCGAGTACATGACCGGCGGCGTCGCGGTGATCCTGGGGTCGATCGGTGCGAACTTCGGCGCCGGCATGACCGGCGGCATGGCCTACCTGCACGACCCCGACGGCGCGGCGCGGGTCAACATGAACCTCGAGACCCTCGTGACCGTTCCCGTGACGGTCGAGCACTGGGAGCACCAGCTGAAGGGCCTGATCGAGACCCATGCCCGCGAGACCGGAAGCCGCAAGGCCGCCGAGATCCTGCAGCACTGGGACCTGGAGCTGAAGAACTTCATCCAGGTCTGTCCGAAGGAGATGCTGAACAAGCTCGCGCATCCCATCGCGGAAGGCGGCCTGGCCATCCCGGCCGAGTGACGAGACCTCCGCCGGCATCCGCAGGGGTGCCGGCGGGTCCGCGGCGGGCGCTTCCGGCTCCTTGCATTAACCATAATTGCTCCAGAAAGCGGGCCCATTCGTCGGCTAGGCCGGTCTCTGTCCATCGACCGAGGCGCTGGCATGCCCACCTATAACGACCAGTTCTACATCATCGATCCCTACGCGCCGCCGCCCGCCGGGACGATGCTCGTCGCGCAGCGCTTCGACGCGGTCGACAACAACGGCGACGGGGACATCGACCGTTTCAACAACGACTCGATCGACGGCGTGGACATCATCGCCTCCTACCCCGGCGACACCGTGACCATCTTCCTGCCGAACGTCGGCAACCTGACCTATACCGGGATAACCTTCTATCTCGCCGACGGGCGCGAGGTGTTCACCCCCACGGACGGGCAGACCCTCTACAACGGCACGCTCGTCTCGGCGACCGCGGTGAGCACGCAGGGTCCGCTTCTCGTGGGCAATCTCGGCCCGCCCTGCCTGACGCCGGGTGTTCTCGTCGATACCGTGGAGGCGCGCGTGCCCGTCGAGCGCATCGCGCCCGGCGACCGTCTCCTGACGCTCGATCACGGGCCGCAGCCGGTCCTCTGGGTCGGGCGCACCGTGCTCCGCGCGAATGCCACCCACGCGCCGGTGCGCTTCGAGGCGGG
>NZ_JBQLZP010000152.1:0-23955 GCF_052168335.1 Roseicyclus sp.
CGCACCACGGGCTGCGCGTCACCGTCGGCCTTGACGATGCGCGGTGTCTCGGCACCGTCGGGCAGGGCGTTGGCGATGCGCGCCACGGCGTCCCGCACGTCCGTCGCCGCGACGTCGATGTCGGCGTCCTCGGAGAATTCCAGGGTCACGCGGCTCCGCCCGAAGCGCGAGTTGGACGAGATCGACTGCACGCCCGCGACCCGCCCCACCGCGCCCTCGATCCGGCTCGTGACCTCCTGGTCGACGGTCTCGGGCGCGGCGCCGGCGAAGTCGGTCGTCACCGAGATCACCGGGCGGTCGACGTTCGGAAGCTCGCGCACCTCGACGCCCAGAAGGCTGGCGAGGCCGGCGATCACGATCAGCGCGCTGAGGACGAGCGCGAGGATCGGCCGCCGCACGAAGAGCGCCGTTCCCGAGCGTCCTGCCGTCTCGGCGGTGGTCTGCTTCATCGCGTCTCCCCGTCAGATGTCGCGCGGGCCGGGGGCCTCGGCGGTGTCGTCCCCGGCCGCCGAGGCGCCGGTGACGATCTCGACCGCGCCGCCGGGACGGAGCGTCTGCACGCCCTCGATCACCACCGCGTCGCCGGGGGCGAGCGCGCCCTCGACCAGCACGCTGTCGCTGTTGCGTTGGCGGATGCGCACCGGCACGCGCTGCGCCTCGCCGTCGCGGACGACCCAGACGAAGGCGCCGTCGCCGGACCACTGGATCGCGAGCGGATCGACCGAGGGCAGCGTGTCGCCGGGGAAGGAGAGCACGACCTCGAAGGCCTGTCCTGCGCGGAGCGTGTCGTCTGCATTGGCGACGCGGCCCTGCACGCGGAGCGTCCGGCTCCCGCGGTCCACAACGTTGTCGAGCGCCACGATCTCGCCCTCGAGAACCACGTCCGGCCGCGCCAGGGCCGCGACCTCGAGGGGCATCCCGACCGAGAGCGCCGCGACGTGGCGCTCGGGCACGCGGAACTCGATCTGGATCGAGGAGCGGTCGGTTATGGTGGCGATGGCGTCCTGCGCGCCGATGCGCGCGCCCGTGTCGACCTCCAGGAGGCCGACCCAGCCCGCGATCGGGGCATGGATCGCGCGCCGCTCGAGGTCGAAGCGGGCCTGTTCCAGTTCGAGCTCGGTCGCGCGGAAGGCGAGCTCGGCCTCGCGGAGCTGCACCGCCGAGACGGCCCCGGACGCGCTGAGCTGCCGGAGCCGCTCGAGGTTGCCCTCGGCGTCGGCGAAAGTGAGGCGCGCTCGTTCCAGCGCGATGCGTTCGGCGTCGTCGTCGAGACGCGCCATCAGGGCCCCGTCCTCCACGTAGCTGCCGGGCTCGACGGCCAGCTCGCGGATCAGCCCCGTCGCCTCCGAGCGCACCGTGACCGCGCGCGCCGCGCGCCCGTCGCCGATGGCCGAGACGCGCGCGTTGATCCGTCCCTCGCCCGCCGCGTCCACGACGACGCGGGACGCCCCGCCGCCGAATCCGCGTCCGCCGCCCGCCTCCTCGGTGCCGTTGGGCGGTTCCATCCCGAGCGCCGCGTAGACGCCGAACCGTTCGAGCCACGGCGCGGCCGAGGGCACGAAGAAGGCCCAGATCGCGATGGCCGCGGCGATGGCCGCAATGCCGAGAAGTGACTGCCTGGCGAAGTTCATGTCCCTGCCGATGTCGAGCGCCGGATGCGGCACCTGTCCCCGGGCAAGGTAGCACCCGCGTCGCGAAGGTCACAAAATATTCGGTGACCTCGGCCGGATGAGGTTTGCTCCGCTGGCTCCGCGCCGGCCTGCCATGTGGCGGTTCGCGGCGTCGATACGCTCCTCTTCGGTGCCCCGGTCCCGATCCGGAGGAGGATCGCGGGAGGCTCGGCAGACCCGAGGCATGGGTCAGTCGATACTGCGCCCCGGCTACGAGATGCCGATGCCCGGGGGGCCGGTCCCTATCGGGCTGGCGTCGGTCGACCTCGACCCGTCCGCCGAGGCACGCGACCGTCCGGGAACCTCGATGCTGAAGCCCGGTCTCTGGGCGCCCATGAGTTGCGACACGAGATCGACGAAGCCGATCCTGCGGCCCACGGCCAGCATGTCCTGTCGCGCCGCCATCGCGATGCGCCGCACGATGGGGCTGCCGACGAGGCGCGTCACCGCCAGTTCGCCGCGCAGCACCTCCTCGCGAACGGAGGCGAAGGGGCCGACGGAGGTATTGAGTCCGCGGCAGAGCAGACCCCGCCAGACGTCGATAGATTGCACTTCGCGGTGTCCCGAGATGCGCAGACCCCGGGCCGCCGCGGTGGACGTGACCGCGCGCCAGCTCACGCTGGCCTGGCCGTAGAAGACGAGATCGGTGGCAAGGACATCGGCCATCTCGATCTCGGTGAAGGCGTCGCGCGGATCGGGGCGGGAAATGAAGACGAACTCGTCCTCGAAGAACGTCACGACCTCGATATCGTCGTAAGGTTCCAGATCGTATGCGATCACGTAGTCGAGGCTGCCGCCGCTGAGCTTCGCGAGCAGGTCGCTCGACCAGCCTTCCGAGAGCAGGAGTGCCGTGCCCTTGAGCGCCTGGCTCGCGTCGGCGATGAGCTCGATGCCCAGCATCCGCGTGAAGGCCGGAACCGCGCCGACCCGCAGCGTCGCAGGCGCGTCCGCCGAGTCGTCGGCGAACAGGCGCTCGAGGTCCGTCACGCGCTGCAGGATGTCCTGCGCACGCCGGACGAAGACCTCGCCGGCGTCGGTGGCCGTCACGCCGCGCGAGTGGCGTTGCAGGAGGCGGGTGCCGACGCGCTCTTCGAGCAGCTTCATCTGCAGGCTCAGGGATGTCGCGGTGAGGTTGAGCCGTTCTGCCGCGCGGCTCATGCTGCCCGCGTCCACAACGGCCACGAGATACGCAAGCTGTCTCAGCGACAGATGCATCGCGCACCCTTCCCCTCGGCAGCCATTCCTCCCCGCTGCCTTAGGTTTTTCTTAAGTGAGCGATTGGATCTGTGCAATGGACAAGAAACTTGCACAGCCAATAGCGTCGCAGTCGGCAGCAATGCCACCGCACCGAACCGACAGGACATCTCGAGCCGGCCGCGGCCCTGGCGCGATCCGCCGCGCCGCGCGCCTGCAGGCTCAGCACCGCGTGACCGCACAAGAAGGCGGACTGGCGCGAAGCCCCCTGGCTTCGTGACGGCACAGCTCTGCCCTGCGCCACGTCGGCGATGGATGGACCGCGATGTCGGGCGGCGCGGAGGCGTCTTCGCCGGCGACAGGAATGGGAGAATGTCGATGACCAGGAACACGATGAAGCCCGACGCTTCGGGCGCCACGGAGGACGGCAGCGGACTGAGCCGTCGCGATTTCTTCACCGCGGCGGGGGCGGCCGGCGTGGGCGCGGCGCTCGTTGCCGGCGGCGCTTCGGACGCGGCCGCACAGCCCGCCGCATCCCCGGAGGCGGAGTGGGACTACGAGGCGGACGTGGTCATCGCCGGGGGCGGCTGCGCCGGGCTGACGGCGGCGATCCGGGCCCGCGATGCAGGGGTCTCGGTGCTGGTGGTCGACCAGAACTTCGACCTCGGGGGGCGGATGCTGCACTCGGGCTCTTTCCTGTCGCTCGGCGGCGGCGACGCGATCCAGATGCGCGACATGGCCGGCGAAGCGGACCCGGAGGGCTTCATCACGGTGCCGCCGGTCGAGGATCCGGAGGAACTGGACGACAGCATCGAGTTGCTCTTCAGGGACGTGACCGACTGGTCCGTCGTCGACCGCAAGGCGCAGAGCCCGTATCGCTACAACGAGCGCGAGCTGATGCGCTCCTGGGCCGAGAATTGTCCGGCGACCCGCGATTTCCTGATGGCGAACTACGTCCGGTTCACCCGGATCAACGGGACGCATGGCGGGGGCGGCCTGAGCCGGGCGCGGGCGCCCTACTGCTTCCTCATGCTGGGCGACCGGACCGACATCCGCGCCGGCACGATCACGCCGGAGGACGCGGGCGTCGCGCACCCCGAACGCACCAGCGCCATGGCGCCGGTCCAGATGGAGGACGCGAGCACCTTCGTCGGCCCGGGCGCGGTCCGCAACGGCGTGGCCCTGTCGCGTCCGCTGGAATTCTCGGCCCGCGAGAAGGGCGTGCACTTCATGCTCAACCGCCGCTTCGACGACCTGATCCGGGAACAGCCCTTCGAGGGCCGCATCCTCGCCCTCACCGCCAGCTATTCGCCGCGCATGCATCCCGAGACCGGGCAGCGGCTGGAGAGCTTCTGGCAGAACGGCAACATCGACGAGCGCCGTCCGACGATCCGCATTCGCGCGCGCAAGGCGGTGATCCTCGCCAGCGGCGGACACGCGGGCAATCCCGAGGTGCGCAGCATGTTCTATCCGGCGATGCGGGAACCGGCGTTTCCCACCTCGGGGATGGCGCTCCAGGGGCCGGGCGGACAGGATGCCAGCGCGCTCATCGCAGGCCTCAGGGTCGGCGCCAACCTCGCGGGCATGCAGCAGAACCTGTCCTACCCGACGACGTTCCACATCTCGACGCGCCTCGGCACGCGGGACGCCTATACCGACATGATGCCGGGCCATCCCACCTTCGCCTTCCGGGGCTCGGCGGGCCTCGCGGTCGGCAATGCAGGCTTCGAGGAGTTCATCGCCGTCAACCAGGTGGGCAAGCGCTTCTTCAACGAGGTCAGGCTGCCCAAGCGGCCGGGCGCGAACCGCTATCCGGGCGATGGCGGGGCACCGAACCGCGGCATCGAACACGTCGCCAACGACTGGCGCAACTGCCGCAAGGAGTGGGTGCGCGAGATGTACGACTACGATCACGGTCTCGACGCGGCCCTGGCCATGAACGAGGGCTCGACGGCGCCGGACTACTACTCGGGTCCGCTCTGGGCGATCTTCGACGCCGACGCGATCGAGCGCACGGGGTGGGAGCTTCGCTTCCCCTACGTGAACCAGAACAACGGCTACTTCTTCCAGGACAGCACGATCGAGGGCCTCGCCCGGCAGATCTACATGAACCACCCGTTCCAGCGTGTGCCGCTCAGCCACCTGGCGCAGACGGTGGAGACCTGGAACGGCTACGTCGCCGACGGGGCGGACCCGGAGTTCGAGCGCGAGGCGGATGCCCCGATGTACGCCATCGCCCGGCCGCCCTTCTACGCCCTGTCGATCATGGTCATCTGGCATGACAGCTACGGCGGCCTCAGGGTGAACGGGCGCCAGCAGGTGATCGACATGCGCGGCCAGCCGATCCCGGGCCTCTATGCGGGCGGCGAGGCCGTCGGCGGCTTCAACAAGCACGGTCTCGGCAAGGGGCATGTCCACGGCTTCATCGCCGGGACGCATGCCGCGGCCGAACTGGGCTGAGCCTGCCGCGACGCCGGGCGGGGGCGGCCGGAGGGCCGCCCGCGCCCGGGACCCCGGAACGAACGGATGGAAGACCGATGACCGATACCGAACTCATGTCCGACGCGCTCGACATCCGGCTCAAGCCGGACCGGCCGGAGGCAGGCGCGGAAATGGAGATCCAGGTGGCTGCCGCGCCGGCCGACGTGGATGGACTGATCGTGGAACTGTGCGACGGGGGCGGAGCCGATCTCGCCTGGGCGAAGCTGGAGCGGGACCCGGACGGCGGCAGGATGCGCGCGCTGCTGCGTCTGGCCGCGCCGCGGGCGCCCGGGCATCACACCTTGAGCGTCCGGGTGCTGGGCTCGGACGGACCCGTGGCGGAGCGCGCCCTCGCGGTCGAGGTCGTGGCCCCCGTGGTCCGGCCCAGCGTCTGGAACCTTCCGCCGGCGATCCCGGCGGGGCAGAGCTTCCGCTTCACCGTCGGTCTGGCTTCCACGCCCGGATGGAGTGCCGCGAACCGGGGCTTCGTCGTCGAGGACGCGGACGGCAACTCCGTGCAGTCCGGGCTCACCGGGGCGGAGGCCGTGGCGGGGTCCGAGGGCCTCTTCTCCGCCGAGGTCGAGGTCGCCGCACCCGTGAAGTCCGGCCGCCACCTCTGGCGCGTCCGCCCCCTCGATCCCGGAACGGACGCTCCTCGGATCGTGTCCGCCGAGGTCCATCTGAACGTCGTCCAGCCGCCCGATCGCGTCATCCGCATTCGCGCGCGCGACGCGGTGACCGGCGCGCCCGTCGAGCGCGCGCGCGTCGTCGCGCATCCCTTCCGCGCCCTCACCGACGCCGAGGGACGCGCCGAGATCGCGGTGCCCGCCGGGGCCTACAGGGTCTTCGTCTCGGGCCACCAGTATTTCCCGTTCCGCTCCGACGCCGACCTGGCGGCCGCGGACGCCGTCGATATCGTGGCCGAGATGCACGTGGACCGCGCCTTCGACGAGGCGGACCAATGGGCATGACGCACGCAGGACCGGCCGTCACTGGGGCGCTCGCCTGCGCGCTGGCGTTCGCGGTCGCGAGCCCCGCCGCACGGGCCCAGGACAGCGCCGCGCTTCTCGCCGAGGGTCAGGCGCTCTACGAGACGAATTGCGCGATCTGCCACCAGTCGACGGGGGCGGGGCGGCCGCCGACCTTCCCGGACCTGCGCGGCAACGACAACCTGTCCGATCCCTATCTCGTGGTCTCGAAGATTTCGCAGGGCCTCGGCAACATGCCGCCCTTCCCGACACTGTCCGCGGCCGACATCACGGCCATCGCCACCTATGTCGGCACGGCCTGGGGCAACAGCTACGGCGGTCCGACCGAGGAGGAGGTGGCCGCGATCCTCGCCGAGTTCCCGCCGGCCGAAGCGTCGCGCTCGATCTGGGACGGCGTCTTCACGGCCGCCCAGGCCGAACGCGGCGCGCAGGTCTACCGCGCGCCCTGCGGCCTCTGCCACGGCACGCGGCTGAACGGGGCGCCGGACGACAACGACATGGTTCCGGGCCCCGCGCTCGCGCGGCAGGGGTTTCTCCGGGCCTGGGACGGGCGATCGCTGGGGATGCTCTACACCTACACGATGTCGACCATGCCCCAGTCCAATCCCGGTTTCCTCCCGCCCGAGGACTATGCCGCGATCATCGCGCACATGCTGGCGGTGTCGGGTGCCTCGCCGGGCTCGGAGGAGCTTCCGGCCGACCCCTGGGAACTCGGGCACATCAGGATCGGTCCCGAACCATGAGGCGGCGGATCGCCCTTGCGGTGCTCGCCGCCATCCTGTCCCCGGCCCATGCGGCCGGGGCCGGGGATGCCCCGGCCGGTCTCGTCTGCCGGGTCGAAGGATACGACGTCGCGCTGATCAACCGGGGCGAGGCCCCGGTCGAGGCCGGAACCTCCGTCACGTGGTCCGTCCCGTTCTCCCGGTCGGAAGGACAACATCACCTGGAACGCCCGCTCGAACCCGGAGCGCTCGTGATGCTGAATGGCGTGCTGGAATCGAGCTACCTCCGTCCGGGCACCGAGTGCCTCATCCTGCGGGCGGTACAAGACCCCTGACGAAGCCCGGCGATTGCCGGCCGATCTGCGCAGGTCTCATCCGGCGCGCCTCAACTCGCCGGACCCGAGCGGCAGGCTTGGCCGCCGTTCCTCGTGCGCGCGGATGGCCGCACGCGAGCGGCCGTGTGATCCGCTCGTCCGTCCAACTCATTCACGTCGCGGCCTTCAGTATCTCCGCCTCCCGCGGATCGTAGGGTGTTCCGTCGCCGTGGAGGAGATCGTGAAACCAGATATCGCGGGAGGCATCGCCGCCATGTGCCGCCACGAGGTCGGACGGCCAGGGAAGCCAGGTCTGGGTGCGTCCGGCCACGAGGCCCCACTGGATGCATCCGACGCCGAGGTCCCTGAACAGGCGGAGCTGATCGTCGATACGGCTGCCGACCGGCCGGGCCATCCACTCGGTACACAGCATGGGCCGGCCGTGGGCCCCGAGTTCCTCGATGATCGCGGCGACCCTTTCGGTGGAGAGATAGGCGTGGAACGTGACGATGTCCGAGTGCTCGAGGGCGAACCGGTCGGTGGGCGTGCCGTAGGGACGCTCTCCCGTACCGACGACGGGCGTGTTCCATGCGCCCGCCGTGACCGGCTGGACCGGCGCGACCTCGCGGGCGATGGCGAAACTGTCGTCCAGCAGGCTCAGGCTGGCCGCGGTGAAGTCCGGCTCGAAGACCGAGGCGCCTTCCGCCCGGAAGATCATCCGGTTCCCGGGCTCGTTGTAGAGGTCCCAGAAGAGAACGCGATGGTCGTCACGGAAACGTTCGATCACGTCGCGCAGATAGGCGCGGATGCCCGACGCTTCGGTCCCGTCCGCCAGCATCCGGCGCCCGGGGCTCGCGACCGCCCGGCTGTTGTGGACGCCGGGGACAGGATCGGGCTGCGGCCCGTAGACCGGCTCCTCCCCGCCGAAGCCGCAGTCGTCGAAGGGCACGGGGATCGTTGCGATGCCCAGCCGTTCGGCCATGCCCATGACCCGGTCGAGCCGGTCGAGGAGGCCGTCGCGGTCGTGCTTCCAGACGAGGTGGTGGAGGTTCACACGGATCGCGTTGAGCCCGAGATCCGCCGCCCAGCCGAGCTCCCGTCCGATCGTGGCGGCGTCAAAGCTGTCGCGATGCCACATCTCGATGAACTTCACCGCCGTCGAGGGCAGGAAGTTGCAGCCGCAGATCCAGGGTCTCGCGGACCACCAGTCCCACGCCTCCGCCTCGGTCCAGCGGTCCATGGCGTCGCGCTCCGTCAGGATCGTTCGGGAAAGACCCCGGCCACGGATGGGCCGGGGTCGCGGGGTCTCTCAGCCGTCGAGGAGGTCCTGCACCTCGAGTTCGGCGTCGGCGAGTGCGTCATCGACCGGCTTGCCGGTCAGCCAGATCGCCTGAAGCTCGCGGTTCAGCACGTCCTGGATCGCGCCGTAGCTGTCCGACGCGGGCGTGTCCCGCGCGATGGCGGCCGTGCCCGCGTACTCGTCCCGGTGCGGAAGGCCCGCATACTCCGCGGACTCGAGCACCGAGGTCCGCACCGCCATGTGCCCCGTGCGCGCCCAGTCGATGTTGTGATCGTTGATGAAGGCGAGGACGCGCAGCGCCGCCCGGTAGGTCTCGGGCTCGTTCGCCTGAACCGAGGCCGGGATCGCCCACATGTGGCTGTCGGCCCAGGTCGCGCCCTCGGCGAAGAGGGTAGGGAAGTCGGCGACGTGGTAGTCGGACAGCGCGACGTCGGGGTTCGCGGCCTCGGAGGCGTAGAAGTCGACGACCCAGGTGCCGTTCACCAGAACCGCCGCTTCGCCGTTCAGGAAGGCCTGTTGGCTGTCGGCGTAGTTGAGCTGCGGGTTCGCGTATCCCGCATCGAAGAGCTGCGTGATGGTGGTGACGGCGTTCCGCGCCGCCTCGGTGTCGACGGTCGCCGTCCCGTCCTCGGTGAAGATGTTCTCGCCCTGCTGCCACATCAGCGAAAGCACGAGGCGCACACCGATGGGAAACTGCGCGAAATCGGCGGCGAGGTAATCATGGCCCGTCGCCTCCTCGACCATGCGGGCGTGCTCGAGCAGCTCCTCGGGCGAGGTGGGCAGGATCGGCGTGCCGTCGTCGTTCACGAGGCCGGCGGCGTCCATCAGCTCCATGTTCACGTGCCAGAGGTTCGCGTGGAAATCCATCGGAACGCCGTAGATGCCGCCCTCGTGGCTCACCGCCTCGAGCGCCGCCGGCGCCCAGTCCGAGGGGTCGATGCCGGCGGCCTCGAGGTCGCCCGACAGCTCGGCCAGCGCGCCGAGGCCCGCGAACTGCGGCACGCGGTGGCGATGCATCACGTGGATGTCCGGCGGCTCGCCGCCGGCATAGGCCGCTATGATCTGGTCGTAGTAGTTGCCCCAGTCGGTCGGAAGCGTGTTGACCGTGATCCCGTCGAGCTCCGCGTCGGCCGCGTTGATGATCGACTGGATGATGCAGGCCTCGCCCGTGCTCGTCGTCGTGTCGGTGCCCGCATCCTCGCAGGCGCCGAAGAACCGGCCGAGCGAGACCTCCTGCGCGGATAGCCCGCTCGCGGCCGTCGCGGCCAGTGCGGTGCCGATCAGAACATGTTTCATGTCGTCCTCCCTTGGGTTTGCGGTCGTTCGTCAGCCCTTGGTCCCGCCGGTCGTCATGGCCTGGACCACGTAGCGCTGGAAGATCAGGAACAGGATCACCACCGGCGCCGAGGCGATGACGCCCGAGGCCATGACCCGGCCGAGCCCTTCGGACTGCGCGAAGTTCGACTGGATCGAGGCGAGGCCGAGGGTGATGGTGAAGCGCTCGGGCTCGCGCGCCGAGACGAGCGGCCAGAGGTAGTCGTTCCAGGCGTAGAGGAAGGTCAGGATCGCCAGCGTCATCATCGCGGGGCGCGCCAGCGGCAGCATGATGTACCAGAAGATCTGGAGCCAGCCGACGCCGTCGATCCGCGCCGCCTCCTCGATGTCCTTCGGGATCGCGCGGAAGAACTGCATCATCAGGAAGACGCCGATGGGCACGGCCATCCGCGGCAGGATCAGCGCGTGGTAGGAGTTGTGCCAGCCGAGGTCGGCGAACATCGTGTAGAGCGGGATGAAGACCGCCTGCTCCGGCACCATGAGGCCGACGAGGCAGAGGATCGTGACCGCCGACTTGCCCGGGAAGTCGAGCCGCGCCAGCGCGTAGCCCGCCGTCGTTGACACGGCGAGGACGCCCAGCGTCATGCCGAGCGCCACGATGGCCGAGTTCAGGAACCAGAGCGGCGTCTGCCCGAAGCTGAAGAGCGCCGCGTAGTTCTCGGTCGTGAACGGGACGGGGACCAGCCCGAAGGCGGTGGTCGAGGTCGTCCGCGCCAGCACCTCGTTCGGCTGGAGGCTGAGCGAGATCATCCAGAGCGTCGGGATCAGCCACAGGAAGGCGGGGATCGAGAGCGCGACGATCAGCCAGTAGTAGGAGCGGCCCATCATCGGTCCTTCTCCCGCCCGACGACGAACTGCACGACCGAGAAGGCGCCCATGATCACGAAGAGGAAGACCGCCATGGCCGAGGCCGCGCCGAGCTCGCTGTCGCGGAAGGCGGTCTGGTAGATGTAGCGCACGAGGACCTGCGTGCTGTCGTTCGGCCCCCCCTGCGTCATCAGGTGGGACTGCCCGAAGACCTGGAAGTGCAGGATGATCTGGAGCACGACGACGAGCGTGATCGTCCGCTTCAGGTTCGGCAGAGTGATGTGCCAGAAGGCGCGCGCGCCGGTCGCGTCGTCGATGGCGGCGGCCTCGTAGATGTCCTTCGAGATGTCCTGGATGCCCGCGAGGAACAGGATCATCGCGATGCCGAGGGACCACCAGATCGTCGCGATCACGATGGCCGCCATGGCGAATTGCTGGTCCGTCAGCCACACGATCGGAGAGCCGCCGAGCGCCTGCGTGACGTTCGCGATCAGCCCCTGCCGTGGCGAGAACATGATCTGCCAGATCAGCGTGACCACCGTGACCGACAGGACCTGGCTCAGGAAGAACAGCGTTCGGAGCACCGCCTTCGCCCGCGTCTCGCCGTCGAGCGCGGCGGCCAGCACGAGCGCGGTGATCGTGACGCCCGGAACCGTCAGCCCGACGAAGAGGATCGTGTTGCCGACCGTGGGCCAGAAGCGGCGGTCGTACCAGCGGCCCTCCTCGCCCGGATGGAACCCCGGCAGCAGGAGGAACATCGCGCCCGCGATTCCGAGCGCGAGGGCGGTGGCCCGCGTCATCCGCCCCGTGCGGCAGCCGAAAAGGGCCAGCCCGATCCCGAGGACACCGGCGGTTTGCATGACCGGGCTGGCAAGAAGGCTCCACTCGATGTTCCGGCCCCACATGGTGCGGACGTAGTTCTCGACTCCGACGAACTCCTTCGCGCCGGGGTTGAAGGCCACGGCGAGGAGGTTCCAGTCGTGGAGGCTGATCCAGACCCCCATGAAGAACGGGTAGACGAGGAAGGCGCCGTAGACCGCGAGGAACGGCAGGAGAAGCACCGCCGCCGCCTGCGACTGGCTGAGGCCCCGCCGTCTTCCCGCCGTGTTCCGCATGAGGCGCGCCCTCCCTGAACGAGCCGATTCTGCTCCCATTGTCGCTTGTGCTAAAAACTTTAGCAATATTTATTAGCAGCCCGGAGGTGCGCGATGCAGGACGACGGTGCGCGGGTGACGATGAAGGAGGTGGCAGTGCGGGCCGGCGTCTCGCAGTCCACGGTGTCCTTCGTGCTGAACGGCAACGACGACATGCGCATCAGCGCCGAGACCCGTCGGCGCGTCCTGAAGGCCGTGGAGGATCTGGGCTACAGGCCGCGCGGTGCGGGCCGTCCGCCGAAGGCCGCCGGAAGCCGGGTCATCGGCGTGATGTTCGACGAGGTGGCGACCAGCCCCTTTGCCGCGATCTCGGTCGAGGGCGTGCAGGAAGAGGCCTGGAAGCAGGGTGTGCTCGCCGAGGTGGTGATGACCGGGGGCGACCGCGCCTACGAGGCGGCCGTCCTGCGGAAGTGGGCCGCTGACCGTGTGGACGGCGTGATCTACGCCTCGATCCTGACCCGCCGCGCAGCGCCGCCCGACGCCCTGTCGCGCCACCGGGCCGTGCTGCTCAACTGCTACGACCCCGAGGCGCGGTTCCCCTCCGTCGTGCCGGCCGAGCGCCGCGGCGGCGAGGCGGCGACGCGCGCGCTGCTGGACGCCGGCCACCGGCGCATCGCCTTCATCTCGGGGGAGACCTGGATGGACGCCTCCGACCAGCGGATGGAGGGCTACGAGCGCGCGCTCAGGGGGGCGGGCCTCACCGTCGATCCTGTCCTGATCGAGACGGGAAACTTCATGCCCTCGGGCGGCCATGCGGCCGCGCACCGGCTGATGGAGCGCACGCGGCCCGACGCGATCTTCTGCGCCAACGACCTGATGGCGGTCGGCTGCTACGAGGCCCTGAAGGAACGAGGCGAACGTGTGGGCGAAAACATCGCGGTCATTGGCTACGACGACCAGGAGATCGCGCAGCACCTGAATCCGCCTCTCTCGACCGTGCTCCTCCCGCATCGCGAGATGGCGCAATGGTGCGTGCGTCGCATCCTCGGGGGTGCAGTTGAACCTGTGGACCAGCACCGGATGGAATGCCCGGTCGTCCTGAGAGCATCCCATCTCGTGCGCCCCTCTCCGGCCGGGAGCTCCCGATGAAGTCGGCCGCCGATCTCGAACGGATCGCCGTGGTCGGCAGATCGAGCGAAACGACGCATGCCGCGCCGCCGTCAGTGCAACGGCCGATGGAAGCATCGCGGGCAGCAGAACCGGAAGGCCCGCGGGCGGGCATCTTCCGCCTTGATGCAGACGGTTCAAGTTGCCGAGGACCTCTTCGCACAGGTGGACCGGCAGATTGACGCCCGAGCCGAGGCCGAGTGCCCCGATCCTGTCGAGGCCCGCGTGCGGGAGGTGGAGACGGCTGGGGTCCATTCCTTGCCGCTCGCCACGTCCGTGGGACGCTGAGGGCCGGGGCCATGCATGGGGCACTCGTCATGCAGCGATGCCGGAGGATCATCTCTTCCCCCCGGCCGCCGCGATCCCGGTTGCCCTCCGCCGATAACGCGTCTATCCGGCTCGCGTGGAACCTGGACCCGGCCATGATGCCGGGTGGCTCTTCCGGCCGCCGATCCGCCGGACAACGAACATCGCAGACGCGATCGCCGGTGGTGCGAGGGATGCTCCGCCTGACTGGGACACTTCTTCATGTTTTCTTTCGATGCTTACCGCAGCCAATGGCTCGGCAACGTGCGGGGCGACCTTCTGGCGGGACTGGTCGTGGCGCTCGCGCTCATCCCCGAGGCGATCGCCTTCTCGATCATCGCGGGCGTGGACCCGAAGGTGGGTCTCTACGCGAGCTTCTCCATCGCCGTCATCACCGCCATCGCGGGCGGGCGGCCCGGCATGATCTCGGCGGCGACGGCGGCCACGGCGGTGCTCATGGTGACGCTCGTGCGCGACCACGGGCTGCAATACCTCCTGGCCGCCACCGTCCTCGCCGGGCTGCTCCAGATCGCAATGGGGATGCTCAGGCTCGGCTTCGTCATGCGCTACGTGTCGAAGTCCGTGATGACGGGCTTCGTCAACGCGCTCGCCATCCTGATCTTCATGGCGCAGCTGCCCGAACTCGACCCGCGCGAGGTGCCGTGGCTGACCTACGCGCTCGTGGCCGGGGGACTGGGCATCATCTACCTCTTCCCGCTGCTGACGAAGGCCGTGCCCTCGCCGCTGGTCACGATCGTCGTGCTGACGGCGCTGACGGTGGCCTTCGGCTGGGACGTGCGCACCGTGGGAGACATGGGCGAACTGCCGGACACGCTGCCCATGTTCCTGCTGCCGGACATTCCTCTGAACCTCGAGACCCTGCGGATCATCCTGCCCTATTCGGTCGCCGTGGCGGTGGTAGGCCTCCTGGAAAGCCTGATGACCCAGAACATCGTGGACGACCTGACGGACACGAAGTCGAACCGGAACCAGGAATGCGTGGGCCAGGGCCTCGCCAACACGGCGACGGGCTTCATCGGCGGCATGGCGGGCTGCGCCATGATCGGCCAGTCGATCATCAACGTGAAGTCGGGCGGGCGCGGGCGGCTGTCGTGCTTCGTGGCGGGCGTGTTCCTGCTGATCCTCGTTGTCGGCCTCGGGGACCTGGTCAGCATCATCCCGATGCCGGCGCTCGTGGCGATCATGATCATGGTCTCGATCGGCACCTTCTCGTGGTCGTCGATCCGCAACCTCGCCGTCCACCCGCGCTCCTCCTCGGTCGTGATGCTCGCGACGGTCGCCACGGTGGTCTGGACCCACAACCTGGCCATCGGGGTGCTGGTGGGGGTCCTCCTGTCCGGCATCTTCTTCGCCGGCAAGATCGCGCAACTCTTCCGCGTGACGCGCGAGATCAGCGACGACGGCCGGGTGCGGACCTACCACGTCGAGGGCCAGCTCTTCTACGGATCGGTCGAGGATTTCATGGATGCCTTCGACTTCAGGGAAGCGCCCGAGCGCGTGGTGATCGACGTCTCCCGCGCGCATATCTGGGACATCAGCTCGGTCCAGGCGCTCGACATGGCGATCCTGAAATTCCGCCGCGACGGGGCCGAGGTCGAGGTCGTCGGCATGAACGCGGCGACGGAAACGCTCGTCGACCGGCTGAGCGTCAGCGACAGGCCCGGCGCGCTCGACCAGTTGTCGGCGCATTGAAGGGAGTGGGACCATGACGACCAAGATCATCGCGCTGGTGGATGGCTCCATCTATTCCGAGAGCGTGTGCGACCATGCCGCCTGGATCTCGACGCGGACGGGTGCGCCGGTGGAACTGATCCATGTCCTCGGCCGCCGCGAGGCGCCGGAGAGCCGCGATCTCTCGGGCTCCATCCGCCTCGGGGCACGGTCGGCGCTGCTGGAGGAGCTGGCCGAGCTCGACGCGCAGCGCGCGAAGCTGGTGAGCCACCGGGGCCGGGCCATGCTCGAGGATGCGCGCGCCATCGTGGACCGTGACGGCGTCACCGAGATCACGACGCGGTTGCGTCACGGCGACATCGTCGAGGCCATCGGCGAGATCGAGGGCGACGCCCGCGTCATCGTCATCGGCAAGCGGGGCGAGGCGGCGGACTTCGCCAGGGGGCACCTCGGCTCCAACCTCGAGCGGATCGTGCGGGCGGCGCACCGGCCGGTCTTCGTGGCCTCCCGCGCCTTCCATCCGGTCGAGCGCGTGCTCGTCGCCTATGACGGCGGGCGCTCGGCGATGAAGGCCGTCGACCATATCGCGCGCAGCCCGCACTTCGCCGGGCTGTCGGTGACGGTCGTGACAGTCGGCACCGAGACGGCGGCGGCGAGGAAGGGGCTGGAGGACGCGCAGGCGCTCCTCCGGGCCGCCGGGATCGCGGCGGAAACCCGGATCGTTGAAGGACGCCCCGAGGAGCGGCTCGGCGAACTCGTCGAGGCGGAGGGCTTCGGGATTCTGGTCATGGGCGCCTATGGCCACAGCCGGGTCCGGAGCCTCGTCGTCGGCTCCACCACGACCGAGATGGTGCGCTCCTGCAAGGTTCCCGTGGTCCTCATTCGATGAACGACAGCCCCGAACCCACGCAGGAAGAGCTTGCGGCCCGGTTCCTGCCGAGGCTGCAAGCCGAGCTGCGGGCGCTCGAGGACGCGTCGGAACGGACGGCGGACGACCGCAGGCCGGTGGAACTCGACCAGCAGAGCGTGGGTCGCCTCAGCCGCATGGACGCATTGCAGCAGCAGGCCATGGCCGCCGCCCAGGATGCAAGGCGTCACGCGCGGGGCCGTGCGGTCGCCGCCGCGATGCTGCGGATGGAGAGCGGCGAGTTCGGCTTCTGCGACGCCTGCGGGGGCTTCATCGGCCTCGCCCGCCTCGACCTCGAGCCGACCGTCATGCGATGCCGGGATTGTGCCCGCTGATCCGGTGGGAGCGCGGAACCGAAAGCGGCCGGAAGACCTCCTCCGCGCCGTCCGCGTCGTTCACAGCAACTCCCGCGTGAGGCGCCGCTCGATCAGCACGCACCCGAAGGTGAGGGCGATGCACCAAGCGCCCATGAACAGGCTCTGGGTGGGAAAATCGACACCCCGGTCGATGAGGAGGCCTGTGATGCCCGGGCCGATGGCCGTCGAGATCACCATGATCGTCGTTGCCAGCGAGCGGATTGAGCCGAGGTGCCGGGTTCCGTAGGCGAGCGGCAGCAGCACGCCCCAGAGGGCGCTCGACATGCCCTGCGTGATCCCGATGACGCCAAGGGCGACCCACCAGGCGGCGACCCCCTCCGCGGGGCCGATGAGCGCGATGCCGATGCCCATGGGGATCAGCAGGGCCGGAAGCAGGCGCTGGGCCCCGAACCGGTCGGCCGCCCAACCCGCCACGAAGGCGGACGCGACGGTCGCCGTGGCGAAGGCCGTGTAGCCCGGCGCCATCTGCACGAGGGTCCAGCCCTTCACGTCGGCGATATGGACCTGATGGAAGAACACGACCGTGCCGATGAAGCCCGGCGTCAGCAGAACCGGAACGAGCGCCGGCAGCAGCCAGTGCCGCGCCGCATCGCGGCGCTGCCATTGTCGCCCCGCAAGGCCGGGGATCGTCGCGGTGCCGCCATGTCCTCCCGGTGCGCGGTCGTCTTTCAACAGGAGCCAGAGCGCCGGCGCGACGACGAGGATCAGGATCGCGGCCACGATGACCCAGGTCGGCCGCCAGCCGATGGACCCGATCAGGAGCACGGCCAGCAGGGGCACCACCACTTCGCCCGCCGGATGGCCGAGATTCGTGATCGAGACGGCCTGGCCGCGCCGCGCCTCGAACCAGCGGCCCATGGCGGTCATCGCGATGTGGCTGAACATGCCCTGCCCGCAGAACCGCAGCAGGAACAGCGTCAGGCCCAGCAGCCAGACGGAGCCCCCGGCGGCCATCCCGAGGCCCGCCAGCGCGAAGGCGCACGCCACCATCGGCGCCAGCCGCGACAGCGGGACCGTATCAGCCGCCGAGCCGCGCCAGAACATCAGCCCCGCGGCGCTGAGCGTCGCGACGGTGTAGAGACTCCCCCAGGTGCCATCGGTCAGGCCGTACTCGGACTTGATCGCACCGGCGAAGAGCGAGATGAACCACGTCTGCCCGAAGGCTGAAGCGAAGGTCAGCAGGAAGCCGGCCGATAGCCAGCGCAGGTTGTTGCGAAGGAATTCCGTCATGTCCGGCGTGTCGTGGTGAAGGGTCTTTCGGGCCGACGGCTCGTGCGTGTGTCCCTTCGAAGCCGCCGCAAGCTGTCATGAATGACGAGTCCAGCCGCACGGTTCCGGCGTCGCCGCGCGCAACACCGGATCGTCCCGCGTCGTTCCACAGCCCGCACCGGAACGCAAGGCGGGGCACCGGCGGAGCGACCTGCCGCGGTGGCGGGGCACGGTGCCGACGGCCGCGGACGCGCGCCTCGACGCAGGCGCGAGACTTCAAGGGGAAGCCGAGAGCGTGACGGGGACTTCGACCTCCTCGCCCTCCCGCAGGAGCCGGAGGACGACGCGCTCGCTGGCGTCGCGGGATGCGAGAGCGGCTTCGAGCTCCGTCGACGCGGTCATCCGCGCGCCGTCGAGCGCCAGCACGATGTCGCCGGGCACCAGTCCGCCCTCGCGGTCCCGCCGCGCGCCCCGGATGCCGCCCTCTCCCGCGGGCGATCCGGGCTCGACGGCCAGCACGACCACGCCCGCGATCCCCTGCATCGCGGCGATCCGGTTCACCCGGTCGGAATGGCGCAACCCCAGCCGGGGCGGCCTGTAGACGCCGGACCTGATGAGCTGCGGCACGACCCGGCCGACCGTGTCGACGGGAACGGCGAAGCCGATGCCGGCGCTCGAGCCCGACGGACTGAAGATCGCGGTGTTCACGCCGATGAGCCTCCCGGCGCTGTCGATCAGCGGTCCTCCGGAATTGCCCGGGTTGATGGCGGCATCCGTCTGGATGAGCCCCGTGATGATGCCGCCGCCGGGCGCCGGGATCTCCCGGTCGAGCGCCGACACGATGCCGGTCGTCAGCGTCCAGTCGAGGCCGAACGGATTGCCGATGGCGAGCACGGACTGCCCGACCCGAAGATCGCCGCTTTCCCCGATGGGGAGGGGCGGCGGCGCATCGGGGCCCGCGTCGATGCGCAGCACGGCGAGGTCATGCTCGGGAGCCGCTCCGACGAGGGCCGCGCGACGCTCCCGTCCGTCCGCGAGCCTTACGCGCGCGCCGGATGCTCCAGAGATGACGTGATGATTGGTCACGATGTGCCCGGCCTCGTCCCAGACGAACCCCGAACCGGTGCCGCGCGGCACGTCCACCGCCCGGCGCGCCCATGGATCGATCACGCGCTCCTCGGTGGTGATCGACACGACCGAGCCACGCGCGTTCCCGAACAGCGCGATGATCGTCTCTTCCTGCGGCGCGAGTTCGCCCCGGGGGGCCGCGTCCCTGGGCAAGCTCGCACGCGGCGGGCCCTCGAGCGCGAGCCAGAGCATCACCCCGGCCGCCATGGCGCAGAGAAGGACAACGGCAAGTCGGACCGGATGTCTAGGCATGGCATGTTCCCCTTTTTCGACGCGCAGGCCGGGACTCGGCAGCGGGCGCGGCATGTGCGCGCGTGGCGGGTCAACGCGGGCGACGCCTTGCCGGGTGCAAAGCCGTCCAGAAGGGGAAAAAGCCGGCGGCGTGGGAGTCACCGGCAGCCCCTGGAGCCCCGGCTTCGTGCGCCTGCGGAACAATCGGCGGACGCGCCCTGTTTTCCGGGGAATCGCTCTTTCCGCGAAGGAGACGGACGTGACCACCCGCACGATCGCCGCTGCCGCAACAAGCGCCCGGACCGCGGGGCGACGCCGTGCGGAACCTCCGATCCGCCCGACGCATCCTGCGCGGGGCAGGCGTTGCTCCGCATCGCGCCACGGCGGAGGCGGCCGCCCATGAGCGCGTTCGGCATCATCGGGCTCGGGCGGATGGGCTCGGCGCTGGCGCGACGGGCGCTCGATGAAGGCATCGCGGTTGCCGGAACCAGCCGGTCGGGCGTTCCGGCCGAGCTGCGCGAGGCCGGGCTTACGGCGGCCGAGGACGCGGGCGGACTTGTCGGAATGCTCGACCGCCCGCGGCGCGTCCTCCTGTCGCTGCCGGCGGGGCCGGTCGTGGACACGGCCATCGACGGGCTTCGTCCGCACCTCGAGCCGGGCGACGTGATCCTCGACGGTGGCAATTCCTATTGGGGCGACAGCATCCGCCGGGGGGAGAGCCTCGCGCAAGACGGCATCCGCTACCTCGATCTCGGCATCAGCGGCGGCCCGGAGGGCGCGCGCCATGCGCCCTGCTTCATGGTCGGCGGGCCGGAGGAAGGGGTCGCGGCGGCCGAGCCCCTCCTCCGCCGCCTCGCAGGGAACGAGGGCGGCTATGTCCATGCCGGCGGTCCGGGCGCGGGCCACTACGTGAAGCTCGTCCACAACGGGATCGAGTTCGGGATGCTCCAGGCGATCGGCGAGGGGCTGGCGCTCCTCGAGGCGCATCCCGAGCCGCTCGACATAGGGGGCACGCTTCAAGCCTGGCGGCAGGGGTCGGTGATCCGGTCATGGCTGGTCGATCTCATGGCCGAGGCCTATGCGAAGGACCCCGGCCTCGAATGCCCGAGCGGCCTCGTGGAGGACACGGGCGAAGTGAACTGGCTCGTGGGCGACGCGATGATCTCGGAGACGCCCGTGCCGGTCATCGCACAGTCCGTCATGGAACTGATGAAGTCGCGCGACCGCGGCGCCGTCACGGCGCGCGCCATCACGCACATGCGCCACGGCTTCGGCGGCCATCCCTTCGGCACAGACGAGAGCATCGCCAAGGCGCGCAGGACGGGCCGCGTCGGCCCGCTGCACCGCGCTGGAAAGGCCGGGCGCTGACGGTAGCGGCGGACCCCGCCGCACCTGGCGGCCTCAGAGGTCGAGAAAGACCGTCTCGCCCGCGCCCTGGAGGCGGATGTCGAAGCGGTACGCGCCCGCGCCCGTGCGCCTCGCGATCAGGGTCTCGACCCGAGGGCGCTGCTCGATCCGCGCGAGGAGCGGGTCGTTTCCGTTCTCCTCGTCCTCGAAATAGATGCGCGTCGAGAGCCCCATGTTGATGCCGCGCGCCACGATCCAGAGCGAGATGTGCGGCGCCTGCAAGCGGCCGTCCCGCAGGGCCACGCAGCCGGGCTTCACCGTGCGGAGCGTGAACTCCCCCGTTTGCCCGTCCGCGGCGAACCGGCAGAACCCGGTGACGTGGGGGTCCGCACCCTCCTCGCCGGGGAAACGTCCCTCGGCGTCGGGCTGCCAGCTCTCGATCAGCGCGTCGCGCAGCGCCCAGCCGGTGCCGTCGAGGACGCTGCCGCGGATCGTGACGATCTCGCCGCGCGCGCCGTCGCGGATCGGGCTGAGCCCGAGATCCTCGGGGTAGACGCCCTCGATCCCGGCGAAGCTCGGGATGCACCCGATATGCACGTAGGGGCCCGCCGTCTGGCTGGGCGTCTCCTCCAGAAGATCGAGCTTCTGCACCATCACATGCCCTCCGGCCGGTTCTCGAACATCGACTGGCGGCGGCCCCGCAGCACGATGTCGAAGCGGTAGGCGAGGTAGTCCATGCCGCGCGAGTTCTGCATGTCGAGCGGCGCCACCAGCCGGTCGAGCTGCGCCCTGTCCCTGACGGTCGCCGCGATGGGGCAGCGGGCGATCAGGGGATCGCCCTCGAAATACATCTGCGTGATCAGGCGCTGCCCGAAGGCATGGCCGAAGACCGAGAAATGGACGTGCATCGGCCGCCAGTCGTTCGCCCGGTTGGGCCAGGGATAGGCGCCGGGTCGGATCGTCATGAACTCGTAGCGGCCCGTCTCATCCGTCAGTGTCCGCCCGCAGCCGCCGAAGTGCGGGTCGAGCGGCGCGAAGTAGCCGTCCTTCACATGGCGATAGCGCCCGCCCGCGTTGGCCTGCCAGATTTCCACCAGCGTATGCGGCACGCCGCGCCCCGTCTCGTCGAGGACGCGGCCGTGAAGGCGGATGCGCTCGCCGATGGCGGGCGCGGCGCCCCGGCTGAAGTTCAGGATCAGGTCGTTGTCGAGCGGGCCGATCAGCGAATGGCCGAAGCGCGGCCCCGTCTCCTCGGCGGGCGTGCTCTCCATCGACAAGAGCGGCAGGTCGGGCGACCGCGTCACCGAGGTCTTGTAGTCCGGGTCGCCTCGCACCGGGTGCAGTTCCCACCTTCGCGGCATGAGCGGCGCGCTGCGTCGGTCGCCTTGCATGGGGCCGTCTCCGTATCCTCCCGCGCGCGGCGATCCGTGCCAGGCCCGCCGCGCCTCCTCCCGCAACCCTGCGCCGATCGGCCGGGTCACGGCAAGCCGTGACGTGATGGCGCTGCCTTCAGACCTCGGCGAGGGCGCCTCTGTGGGCGATGACGCGGGCCGAGAGTTCGCAACCCCGCCGCGCGGCCTCGGCCGGGGCAAGCCCTGCCTCGAGCCCGACGAGGAAGCCCGCGTTGAAGGCGTCGCCCGCCGCGGTGCTGTCGACGACTTCGCGCGCGGGCGGGGGCGCCACGCGCTCCGTTCCGCCGGGGTGCCGGACCAGAACCGGCCTCGCCCCGTCCTTCACCGCCACGACGGCGGCGCCGGCCGCGGCGTAGCGCTCGGCGGTCGCCTCGATGCCGGTGTCACCGAACCAAGCCGCCTCGTCCTCGAAGGAGGGCAGGGCGATATCGGCGCGGCGGGCGCCCTCCATGATCGCGTCGCGCATGACCTCGGCGGAGGGCCAGAGCCGCGGGCGCAGGTTCGGATCGAAGGCGACGCGGACGCCCTCGGCCCGCGCGCGGTCGATGGCGCCGAGAAGGCGCGCGCGCCCCGCTTCCGGCAGGATGGCGAGCGTGATCCCGGAGAAATAGGCGATGTCGTCCGGGCCGAGCCCCGGTAGCCGCTCGAGGTCGTCGGCCAGCGTCCGCGCGGCCGAGGCGCTGCGCCAGTAGCTGAAGCTGCGTTCGCCGTTGCGTACGCTGACCATGTAGAGGCCGACGGACATGCCCGCGCGCCGCGCGACCTCGGGCACGATGCCTGCGTCGCGGAAGAACCGCTCCATCCGGTCCGAGACCGCGTCGTCGCCCACCGCCGTCAGGTAGGCGACCTCGAGCTCGCTGGGGGCGAGGCGGCGCGCATACCACGCCGTGTTGAACGTGTCCCCGGCGAAGCCCGCGCGGTAGAGGTCCGCCTCCCCCGCCGGGGCCAGTTCGAGCATGCATTCCCCGATGCACAGCATCCGCCGCATCACGGCTCGTCCTCGAAGAAGGCGCCGTGGGCCTGCCGGATCTGCCCGAGGTGTCCGCGGATCTTGCTCAGGTGCATCTCCAGCCGGGCGATCGCCGCGCCTGTGTCGCGCGCCGCGAGGGCCTCGACGATCTGCGCGTGTTCGCCGTGGGCGCCGGCCTGGTTGAACGACAGCGACAGGAACCGCGCGCGGTCCATGTGGCCCTTCTGCTCGTGGATCAGGCCCCAGACCTTCGGCTGGCCCGCGATGTCGCAGAGCGTGGCGTGGAACGCCTCGTCGAGCCCGTGGAAGGCGCGGCTGTCCTGGCGCCGGACGGCCTCCGCCTGACGGGCGAGCTGCGCGCGCAGGCCCGAGATGTCCTCCTCGGTCACGCGGCCGATCGCCTCGCGAATGCACGCGGTTTCGAGCGCGATGCGGATGAAGGCGGCGCGCAGAACCTCGGTTTCGGAGATCTTCGTGACCAGCGTTGCGCGTTGCGGGCGGATGGAGAGGAAGCCGCGATGCGCGAGCCGGTAGAAGGCGTCCCGCACCGGCTGCCGCGAGACGTGGAGCCATCCGGCCACCTCCGCCTCGGAAAGGCGCGTGCCCGGCGGCAGGTCGAGCTGCACGACCGCCTGGTAGATCGTGTCGAACACGAGATCCGTGGCCGACTGGACAGGAGCCTGCGGAAGCGGCTCGAGCTTGAGCATCGGGTTCATCCTTGCCGCGCGCGTTGCATCCTCACGACTAGCGGAAAAGGACGCTTCCCACAACTGGCATATTAGCATATTAACTTTTCAGACCCTGATTCCAGCGGACCGACCTTCATGGCGCTGAGCGATCCCGACCGCCTCTTTCCACCGGAGCCGCGCCTGCGCGGCATCGCCCGCGCGCTCTACGACAGCGTCGCCGACCTGCCGATTCTCAGCCCGCACGGTCATTGCGATCCGCGCTGGTTCGCCGAGAATGCGCGTTTTCCGAACCCCGCCGACTTGTTCGTGGTGCCCGACCACTACGTGTTCCGGATGCTGGTGAGCCAGGGCGCGAGCCTGCCGGACCTCGGCGTGCCCCGCGTCGACGGTGGCCCGGTCGAGACCGATCCGCGCGCGATCTGGCGCCGCTTCGCGGAGGGCATCCACCTGTTTCGCGGGACGCCGTCCGCCATGTGGCTCGAGCATTCTTTCGAGCATGTCTTCGGCCTGACCGAGCCGCTGACGCCCGCCAACGCCGATGCGGTCTACGATCATATAGAAGATTGCCTTGCCCGGCCCGAGTTCCGGCCCCGCGCGCTGTTCGACCGGTTCGG
>NZ_JBQLZP010000153.1:0-4110 GCF_052168335.1 Roseicyclus sp.
GTCCGCCGCCACGCCCGAGACCGGGGCGCCGCGCGGCCGGATGGTGGAGAAGTCGTAGCCGATGCCGCCGCCCTGCTGCATGGTCAGGGCCGCTTCCTTCAGGCTCTCGAAGATGCCTGCCATCGAGTCGGGGATCGTGCCCATGACGAAGCAGTTGAAGAGCGTGACCGAGCGCCCCGTCCCCGCGCCCGCCACGATCCGGCCAGCGGGAAGGTAGCGGAAATCCTCGAGCGCCTCGTAGAACGGCCCCTCCCACTCGGAGGGCGTCGCCTCGACGGAGGCCAGCGCGCGCGCGATTCGCCGCCAGGTGTCCTCCACCGTCTCGTCGAGGGCGAGGCCCTCGGCGGTCTTGAGGCGGTACTTCATGTCCCAGATGGCTTCGGCGATCGGGGCGGCGAAACGGGTCATCTGCACATCTCCGGAAGACAGGCGACCAAGATACTCCCCGGCGCCGGATTTCTCAACAGGTTGCAGAGGCGCGTAACAGCCCTACGATATGTTGCAGTGGACGGAGGATTCTGTGGGAAAACCTGTGGGCAAGACGCCGGAGGCAGACGGTCGGGTGCACCTCGTCAAGCTCTGCGTCGGCGCGGAGCGGGTGGAGGACCTGACCGACTGGCAGGCGACGGCGCGGGCGAAGGGCCCCGACGGGCTGCCGCGCCATGTCACCCGGATGTGGCCGAAGCGCTCGGAGGAGGTGCTGAACGGCGGCTCGCTCTACTGGGTGTTCAAGGGCCTCGTCCTCTGCCGCCAGCGCATCCTGCGACTCGACGAGGTGGATCGCGGCGACGGCATCCTGCGCTGCGGGATCGTGCTCGACCCCGAGGCGGTCCGCGTCGCCCCGACGCCGAAACTCCCCTTCCAGGGCTGGCGCTACCTCGCGCCCGGCGACGCCCCCCGCGACCTGCCCCGCGGCCGCGAGGCCGAGGAGGCGCTGCCGCCGCAGCTCCAGTCCGCGCTGGCCGAGATCGGGGTGCTCTGATCCGACTTCGGATCCCGTTCCAGTCTGGACAATCGCCAGGCCCTGAGTAGCTTGGTTGAAGTGTGACGAGTAAAACGATATATTCATGAGTAAAGAATACCACAGGCGTGTCCCGAAAACGTCTGGCGAGCAGCGAATGGTTGAAGCGACGGGATATCTCTGGGGGAAATCGCCTCGCATCACCGCGGGCAACGGTCCCGCTTGCGTGAAGGCGTTTGTCGGCCCCTTGCCGCCTGACCAGGACGGCTATACCTTCGAGACGGATGTCGCGCCGACGCGCCACAGAAAGTTCTT
Organism: Roseicyclus sp.; assembly: GCF_052168335.1. Lineage (GTDB taxonomy): Bacteria > Pseudomonadota > Alphaproteobacteria > Rhodobacterales > Rhodobacteraceae > Roseibacterium. Next base: position 1,277 of record NZ_JBQLZP010000153.1, read on the forward strand.
CGGGATCGACGGCGCGGTCTGGGAAGACGGCGACGCCGGGGTCGAGGACGTTCCGGAAAACCGAGCCTTTGTCAGGATTCCAGTAAGGGTTATCGATGGCTAGAGAACAAAAACATCTCGGTTTCCAGGCGCGAAAGTCTTTCCCGGAGCGTTCGGCGCTCCAATTTCGCGGCAGAGACCTCGAAACGATCTCCGAGCGGCAAAAGAAGAGCCTGGGCGGAGATATCTATTTCTCCTGGCCAAGCGGTCGCGGCGTCGAGATCGGCACGCTCGATCTGGGGCTGCCGGAAGCCTGGGACGTCATTGTTTCTCACGGCGGAGAGTCCTTGCAGGATTTCAGAATGGTAAGCGTTCAGGACGATGGCGCGGAATCCGTGATACTCAGCGATTTCGACGGTGCTCCGATCTGTTTGACAAGCGAACCCGAACTTCCCGACGCACCTGTCGGCGTGATCGTCGACGTAGGAGCGGAGATCGGTGCCGTAAGGGAGTTTCTCGCACCCTTGCTCGGAAAGCATGTGACCTTCCACGAGTGATGCGCTTTCGATGCGTCGAGCGGAGACCCGGTGAGGGTCTAGAGCGTCAGGCGCGCCTTCAGCCGCGCATACTCAGCCGAATGCGGCTCAGCCCACTCTGCGCGCTTCGCTCGCCAGAGCGTCGCCTGCGAGCGATGGACGACGCCGTCCGACAGCATCTTCAGCCCGTTCGCCCTCAGCGTCTCGCCGGTCGAGGTGATGTCGGCGATGGCCTCGGCCGTGCCGTGGGCGACGGTCGCCTCCGTCGCGCCCTGGCTGTCGACGAGGCGATAGTCGGCCACGCCCGCATCGCGCAGGAACTCCCTAACCAGCCGGTGATACTTCGTGGCGATCCGCAGCCGGTAGCCGTGGCGCGCGCGGAACTCGGCCGCCACCGCGTCGAGGTCGTCGAGCGTGGACACGTCGACCCACCAGGCCGGGACGGCGAGGACGAGGTCGGCGTGTCCGAAGCCCATGGCCGCCACCGGCTCCACCGCCTGCTCCCAGCCGGGGATGCGCTCGCGCACGAGGTCCGAACCCGTCACGCCGAGGTGGATGCGCCCCGCCGCCAGTTCGCGCGGGATCTCGCCCGCCGAGAGGAGGCGCAGCTCCACGTCCGCGCCGTCGGCCTCGGCGGCGTAGTCGCGCTCGGACCCCGCGCGGCGCATCGGAAGGCCTCGCGCGGCGAACCAGTCGAAGGTCTTGTCCATGAGCCGCCCCTTCGAGGGCAGGCCGAGCCGCAGCGTCATGGCCGTCCTCCCGCGCGCAGGGCGTGGACGAGTTCCGGGCGGATCACGCCGCCCACCGCCGGGATCGCGCGGCCCTGTCCGAGGAGCGCAGTCAGCGCGTCGTAGCGCCCGCCCGTGGCGACCGGCGGCAGGTCCGGGCGGCCCGGCGCGAGGAAGCCGAAGACGAAACCGTCGTAGTATTCCATCGTGGTGCGCCCGAAGCTCGCCTCGAAGGCCAGGTCCGCGGGGTCGAGCCCGGCCCGGCCCAGCGCCCCGGCCCGCGCGGCGAAGCGCTCGACTACGGGGGTCAGGCCGGGGAGATCGACGCACATGTCGAAGAGCCGCTCGCAGGCATCCGCGAGGGTCGACCTGAGCGCGAGGATGGCGCCCAGGACCTCGGCCTCGGCGGCGGGGATCGGGGGCGTGGCGGCACCCTCGCCGAGCCGCGCGATCCGCGCCGCCACCTCGTCGCGGCTGCGCAGGCCCGTCTCGGCCCCTGCGGCGTCGATCACGGCATCCGCGCCCATCGCGGCGACGCGCGCGAGCAGGTCCGCGCGGCCCGCGGGCATCGGCGCGCGGCCCGTGTAGCGGTCGAGAAGGGCGCGGAACCGGCGCGGCCGCCAGACGTGACGGCGGAGCGCGGCCTTCCGCGCGGGTGTCGTGGAGAGGCAGGCGATGGCGGCCATCAACACGCCCATGTCGCCGGTCACGGGCCTCAGGCCGAGCCCCGCGAGCGCCGCGTGGAAGAGCGCGAAGACCTCGGCGTCGGCCTCGGCCGGATCGCCGCCGCCGAAGAGCTCGAAGCCGAGCTGGAGGTATTCCGACGGCCGGCCCGAGCCCGCGGGCTGCTTGCGGAAGACCTCGCCGAGATAGGTGTAGCGCGCGGGCTCGGCCCCGTGGGCCATGTGCGCCTGCACGACCGGCACGGTGAAGTCCGGCCGCAGCATCATCTCGCCCCGGTCGGGATCGTCGGTGGTGTAGGCGCGGGCGCGGATATCCTCGCCGTAGAGGTCGAGGAGGAGGTCGGCCGACAGCATCAGCGGCGCCTCGACCGGCACGGCGCCCGCGCGGACGAAGACCGCCTGAAGCGCTTCGGCCTCGGCGCGGATGTCGGCCTTGGGTGTCACCTGTGGCGGTCCAGAAGCGCCCGGACCTCCGCCACGAGGTCGCCGCGCGCCACCTCGGTCTGGGCGGGCTGGCTCTTCCATTCCTCGAGCGTCGCCTCCTGCGCGAGCTTCGCGCCGAGGACCAGGTCCTTGAGCTGCACCACGCCGCGCGCGGCCTCGTCCGAACCCTGGATGACGGCGACGGGGCTCTGCCGCTTGTCCGCGTATTTCAGCTGGTTGCCGAAGTTCTTCGGGTTGCCGAGGTAGACCTCGGCCCGGATGCCCGCCGCGCGCAGCTCCGCCGCCATCGCCTGGTACTCGGCCATGCGGTCGCGGTCCATGACGGTGACGACGACGGGGCCCTGCGTCGTCCCGCTCAGCCGCCCCTTGGCGCGCAGCGCGGCGAGAAGGCGGTCGACGCCGATGGAGACGCCCGTCGCGGGCACCTCCTGCCCGGTGAAGCGCTTCACGAGGTCGTCGTAGCG